>JBDHDN010000044.1:0-14195 GCA_039591485.1 Gemmatimonadota bacterium | reverse complement strand
CCGAGGCCCCCTGTCATCGACGTGCACCTGCACACCCCGTTGCGTGCGGGTCCTGTGGAGGATTTCGCGCCGCGCCTCGAGGCGGTCCTGGCCGATATGGAACAACTGGATGTCCGACACGTGGTCCTCAACGGGCTCCCCGACGTGCTGTTCGCCTGGCGACAGGAGATCGGCGCCGATCGTGCCATCCCCAGCCTGCTCTTCCCATGTGAGAACGGTGTGGCTGTCAATTGGGGGCGGCCTTGCTTCGATGACGGAGCGGACTGGCCGGACATCAACCGACTACGTGAGCACATCGAAGCAGGTCATGTCCAGGCGCTCGGCGAGATCACGACGCAGTATCTCGGAATCGGCCCGTCGGACGCGGCTCTCGAGCCCTATTTCGCCCTCGCTGAGGAGTATGATCTCCCCGTGTTCATTCACATGGGTCCGGGTCCGAGGTTCTCGGCATACGACGAGAACGAGTTCCTCGTGAAGGCACCGAACTACCGGGCCGCTGCAGGCAACCCACTGCTCTTGGAAGAGGTGCTTCTCCGGCATCCCAGTGTCCGGGTCGCCGTCATGCATTCGGGATGGCCCCTTGCCGACGAAATGGTCTTTATGCTCTACCAGCACCCTCAGGTCTACGCCGAGGTCGGCATCCTGCAACACACCCCGTATTTCCCACGGCCCGCGTACTATTCCTTCCTTCGACGCCTCGTCGAGGCAGGATTCAGCGACCGCATACTCTTCGGCTCGGATGCTGATTTGAGCGACGGGGTCGATGCAATACTCGACGCGGACTTCCTGACGGACCAACAGAAGGCCGACATTCTCTGTAACAACGCGGCGCGTTTCCTCCGACTGGGTGACGACGCGTGCAGGTAGCGGACCGCGCGGGCGAGACGCCCACAGATCATGTACCCGGCGCTCGCGTGGTCTTCGCGATCGAGGGGCAGCCTAACGGGTCGTCGACGCCGCCCGATCGCGTCTCGACGGAGTGCACGCGCGTCACACTTGCACCGGATGGCGTTGTGCCCGCAGCTTAACCGTACATCCGTTGGGTTGCCCCGGGGACGGCCCTCCTATGGTTGTAACGGGAGCACGAGGAGCTACGTCATGCTGACTGGTTTCCCTAGGACAACGTCTTCGCGGGAGTCATGATCCTCGCTGTCGGCTTCCTCATACTTGGGTCGGTCAAGGTGTCTCGGTACTCAATTGGAAGCTCGCCACCCGCGTCGGTCTCCAGGAGAAGGGCATGCCTGCCGAGTACCGGGTGAACGAACACGCCATCGCCGAGGCCGACGTTGCGATAGGGTGGGTGTACGGCATCGCAGGACTCGGACTCATGCTCGGAGCCCCATGGGGCTACAAGGTAGCCTGGATTCCCGGGTCAATCCTCGTCTGCCATGCGGTGAGCTTCTGGGCCTGGACCGGCAACGCGCGCCGTTCGGGTGTTGTGCTCGCGACCGGGAAGCACCCACTACGCGCCGTCTGGGCGCTGATCAATCTGCTCACCGGCCTTCTGGCGCTCCTCGTCGCTTGGAACCGTTTCTGACGACACTCCCTCAACCCAGCCGGAAGTCGGCGGACAGTGCGATTGGACGAGCCGTGGGACCCTTCCAGACCGCATTAGTGGTCGCACCGTTCTTGTGCTCGCTGGGGGCAGGCTTCCTCTTCGCCTTCCCCGTCGTGGCGATGCCGGGCATGACGGCGTGTGCCTCGCTAGTTCCCATGCCGCGGCTGACGCCTCGCTGATCCCATGACGGCTGCGCTCGAGAACGTCAGGCGTCCGTTGACCAAGGGGGAACGGCGAGTGCTCACGGCCAAGGCACGGGACTCCCGAGACCGAAGCACCAGGCATCGGCGGATGTACCTCCTCTTGCCGGTGGTGTTCGGTGTGCTGTGGTTGCTAACGATCCTCGCATCCGACGTGTCGTGGCATGTCGTCACGGCATTCTGGATCGTCGTCGGTAGCGGGATTTCGCTTTGGGTGGTTGTCGATCAGCGACGGAGCGCTCGCGATCTGTTGGCCCTGGCAGAACGATACGAGTCGGCGTGTCGACGGAGCGAGGCGGACGTCATCGATGTTCGGTCGACGGACTACATCAGTTTCGAGGAATACGAGGACGAGGGAGCGTGCTACGCCTTTGCGCTCGAACGGGGAGGCGTCCTGCTCCTCCAGGGCCAGCAGTTCTATCCGTCGTCCCGGTTTCCCAGCCTGGACTTCTCGATCGTCAGTCCACTCGATGAACACGGTCACCCGGTAGACGAGCTCCTCGAGAAGCGGGGACCCAAGGCGGACCCGAGTCGCGTCGTGCCGGCAACGGTGAAGCTCGCGCTCGATCTCCCGACAGACATCGCATTCATAGATACCCGGCTCGAGGACGTCGAGAATCGGTTGAGACGACGGCCGCCCGACTGACGAGCGTCGTACGAGAGGAGGTCATATGAGACGAGTACTGACGGCCAGCCTGCTGGGAACTCTCGTGATGGTCATGTGGCTCGTCGTGGTCGATGGGCTCTTCGGGTGGAAGCGCGGAATCGAGATGAATCAACTACCCGAGGAACGGACGGTCTACGCATTCCTGTCGGCCCACGTGACGGTTCCCGCGCGGTACGTGCTCAACCCCGAGGTCGTGCCAGAGCGAGGTTTCCCGGGCAACGACCCGATCTTCGCCGTGCACTATACCGGCCTCGGGCACGACGATGCGGGGCAGGAGGTGATCGTCAGTCTCGCGGTCCTCCTCGTATCGCTCATGCTCGGCGCCCTGTTACTGACCAACGCGTCCAACCCCATCTTGGAGTCCTATGCCTCGAGGCTCGGCTTCTTCGCGGCCATCGGCGTCGTCGCCGCTCTCGTCGGCATCGGAGCGCGGTTCGGTTTGGCAGCCTACTCCCTCAGCGATGCATCACTGCTCGCCATGCACGATCTGGCCGCCTGGATCCTGGCAGGTCTCGTGGTCGCAGGCCTCGTTCGCCCGACGGCAACGTCACGAACCTCGCCGGCAGGCTGACGCGTGATCGGAGCTGACGCTTGACGCCAGGACTCATGGTGCCGTGACCCAGTTGGTGGATGCTGGATCAGCGTCGGGGAGAAGCATAGAACCTTCGCTGGGCGAGCCGTTGGTAGCTGCTTGTCCAATCGACCGGACTCGCTGCCACTTCCACGCAAGCAGGAGGTGGCAATGAGATCAGTGTCCTGGTGGCCCGCCGCAGTCGCGCTCGCGCCGGTGCTCTGCTCCGCATCTGGGATCGCGCAAGTCGACCCCACCTCGCGCAAGCATCCGCTGCACGACTTGGTGTTCTTGGAGGGCTCATGGATCGGTGAGATGGCGGGAACGCTGGGGCCCGCCACCGGCGGGCGGCAGTACCATTTCATTGTTCGTGATCGCTTCCTGCTCATGAAGCACGACCGTGATCCGCCGGAACACGCTTCAGGAGGAGGAATCTTTGAAGAGTGGAGTATCTTCAGCTTCGACATCGAGCGTGAATTGATCGTGCTACGGCAGTTTCTTGCTGTAGGTCTGGTCAACACGTACGCGTGCACGCTCGACCGTGCAACGACGAGACTCATGTGCGAGAGCGAAGCGACCGAGGGCAGCACAGGGCTCAGTCTGAAGCTGAGGTACGACATCGCGGATCGCGATCACTTCACCGAGACCTTCGAGGTTCTTGGTCCGGAGGGAAGCCTGCAAGTACGCATGGAGGGAAGATGGCTGCGGACTGGCGGACCCGGTTGACTGGCCGGTGTGCGCAGCGGATGGTCGCGCACCCTTCCGGCGTACGTGACCAGGTGCGGCCGTGAGCGGTGCGGCGGGTTCGATCGGTTCTTCGCATTTCGCGCCTCCCGCGGCATGCTCCAAACAGGACTTGTCGGAGTTCACGGAACTCGTGCGTCAGGGCTTTCCGGAAGCCGTGGACCTGGATGCCCGGGTTCTGGAGGCGGACCTGCTCGGGCTGTACCGGATCGCCGACGGCCGACTCGTAGCAGTCGCAGCTCTCAAGCGACCTCACAAACAGCATCGCCGAGCCGTGTTTGCGGGAGCCGGCATTACTGGGCACGCCGTCCATTACGAGCTCGACCTCGGCTGGATCTTCGTCGACGCGGCGTATCGCCGCTCCGGCATCGCTTCGCGCCTCTGCCGATGCCTGCTCGAGCGCGTGCCAGATGCCGGCGTGTTCGCGACTACCCGGCCGGACAATGTCGCGATGATCGCCATTCTGCATGCGCTCGGGTTGAGGCATGCCGGCGCACCCCTCATGCACCCTCGCCGGAGAGAGCGACTGTTGCTCTTCGTCCGGCCGCCGGTCCCGGAAGGACTTGGCAGCGGGGGCCCGTGACTCGATGTCGGTGGTCAGCCGGTCGTCATTCTTCTAGATCGTGGGGAGGAGTCGATCAGCCCGGGGGCCTTGAGTTGCGCTTCGTTTCCGGCTTCCCCACCGCGCGTTACAGTGTTCTGCGCCTCCGCGGGCGAGGTGCGCCCCTCTCAACCAGAGAGACCCGCGTCAGCCGCACTGCGGTGACGGGGAGGGAGTGAGCGTCTTGCGGGCGGACCACGTCGTCACCGAGCTTGCACACCCTGCTGCACGTGGGAGGTAATCCCGTGAGTACGCTGCGCCTACTCGTCTTGCTCCTTACCATGACGCCGGTCTTCAGCTCGGCGCAGCACGCTCCACCACATCGGGATCTGCAGGGCCACTTCGTGCGGGCGCGCCTGCTCGCGCAGCTTCCGACCGATTCTGATACGGCATCGGTGTACTTCGAGCATCCGGTCGGCGCGACACGCTTCCCCGACGGCACGATTGCCGTGGCTGACGGTTTGGCACCGGCCATCCGGTTCTTTGACGCTCAGGGTGCCTTCCTACGCTCCGTGGGACGCGAGGGAGAGGGGCCCGGCGAGTTTGCGACGCTGAACTGGATGGGGCGCTGCGGGACCGGAACCGTTACCGTCTGGGACTTTAGCCTCCTGCGCTTCACGACTGTCACCGCGACAGGCGAAATCCGAGGCCAAGGGCGATTGGAGGACATCTGGGAAATCCCGCGACCACCGGCGATTCTCTCCTGCTCGCGAGCGGGACATACGGCTCTTCTCTTGCGACTGAGCGGCGAGCGGATTCGGGGTCGCGACATCAGTGTTCTCACGGCGCCCTTGTACCTCGTGTCATCGCGCGGCGTCGCTACGCTCATCGACGAGGCGGCTCCCGTCATCGAGTGGATCAACGACGAGCGCATCTACCGTCCGGTCTCCATGACCACGCAATTCGCCGTCTCCGACTCACGTCTCTACGTGTCCCGATCTGATTCCGCCCAGATCAGGATCTACGACTTGAACGGTCATCTCGAGGAAGTCTTGACGCTGGACCTGGTGCGGCGGGCGCCGACCGACGGCCATGTCCGCCGGAATGCCGAGGAGCGTACGGCCTTCATCTCCGACCGCGCCGGTCGCTCTCGCTTCGTGGACCGGTACATGACCCTCCCGCGCCCGGCGTACCTGCCGTACCACAACGGCATTCATCTCGATGCCGCAGGGCACCTGTGGGTGTTGCTCTCGTTTCCTGGCGACCCGACAACGTCGCTACGCGCATTCACACTCCGTGGTGATGTGATCGGTGATGTGCTCGTCCCGACGGACCTCCGTATCCTCGAGCTCGGAGACGACTACATCTTGGGGACGATCGAAGACGCCGCTACCCTCGAGCCGCGAGTGGTGCTCTACGGGTTCGAACTCCCAGACCGATTTGTCGATCGCGCAGGTGACCTCTCCGGATGATGCGCTCCCTCCCACCCAATCCCGGTCTCGCGCTCTCCGGATCGGCACCTAGGTTTCGTCGAGTCGGCGAGCGTCGACTTTGACGGCTCGCCCGCTGTGGAGCCCTCGGAACATCAGGAGGATGCCCGTGCCCATCGGTGAGATTCTGGGATACGTGCTCGTCACAGTGGGCATCGGGGTGATCGCGCGCGCCGGCTACCTCATGCTCGGAGGCCAGCCGCACGGCGTGCGGTTGCCCGTGCAAGATCGGGCGCTGGCGGAGACAGAGGAGCGCATGAATTCCGACGAACGACACTCGGCCGCCAAGGCGACCCGCCGCGACTACCGCTGGAGCAGAGGCCACGGTCTACGATGAGCGCGCCCCAGTCCTCCCTCACCACGGACTCCCTCGAGTCGGGAGCCTCTCTGCGAGAAGGCCGGCGTCTGGAGTACCTGACGATCGGGTGGAACGTCATCGAGGGTGTGGTCTCGATCGGCGCGGGCCTGCTCGCAGGCTCGACGGCGCTGGTGGGGTTCGGCGTGGACTCTGCGATCGAGAGTGTCTCCGGCGCGATCCTGCTGTGGCGCCTGCAGGATGACGCCTGTCACGCCGATCGCGAAACCCGGGCGCTCCGGCTCGTGGGGGTGTCGTTCTTCTTGCTGGCAGGCTGGGTGGGTTTCGAGTCCCTTCGCTCGCTCCTCCAGCTGGAGGCACCCAGCGCGAGCGCCGTTGGGATCACGATCGCTGGACTGTCGCTCCTGGTCATGCCGTGGCTCGCGTACCGCAAGCGACGGGTGGCCAAGGTGCTCGGGAGCCGCGCCCTCGATTCGGACTCACGGCAGACGAGTCTGTGCGCGTACCTGTCGGCGATCCTGCTCGGAGGGCTCGTACTCAATGCGACGCTCGGGTGGTGGTGGGCGGATCCCGTCGCAGCACTCCTCATGGTCCCGATCATCGTCGCCGAAGGTCGCAGGGCGTTCCGGGGAGAGGCCTGCGACACCTGCTGACGTGCCACGTGCCGCGGATGGCGCGTCGCGACGCCCCACATCGAACGGGAGAACCGACATGATTATGACCCTCGTGGTGGGAGCGACCGGGGCAACCGGACGGCTGCTCGTCCAGCAATTGCTCGACCGCGGTCAACACGTCAAGGTGATCGTACGAGCGCCGGAGAAGCTGCCCGAGACCCTGCAGCGGCACGACCGCGTCTCCCTCGTCCACGCGAGCGTGCTAGCGCTCAGCGATGCCGAGCTGACCCAGCATGTGACAGGGTGCGGCGCGGTGGCGTCATGTCTGGGACACACGCTCAGCCTCGAGGGTATGTACGGTCACCCGCGAGCGCTGGTCACCGATGCGACGCGTCGGCTGTGTCATGCCATGAAGACGGCCGCGTCCACCGCGCCGGTCAAGTTCGTGCTCATGAACACGGCCGGTAACAGCAACCGCGATCTCGCCGAACGGGTTTCGCGTCCCCACCAGGCGGTCATCTGGTTGCTGCGCCTGCTCGTTCCACCCCATCGGGACAACGAGATGGCTGCGGATTACCTGCGGGTCACGATCGGCCGGGATGACGGCACGATCGAGTGGGTCGCGGTGCGGCCGGACGGCCTCCGCAACGAAGATCACGTCACGGCGTACGAGGTTCACCCATCGCCTACCCGCAGCGCGATCTTCGACGCCGGCGTGACCAGTCGCATCAACGTAGCCCACTTCATGGCCGAGTTGATCACCGACGATGCCGTATGGCGCGCGTGGAAGGGCCGGATGCCGGTGATCTACAACGCGGCAGCGTAACACTCGGCTGATCACCAGTCGATCCGCACTCCAGTTCCTCGTCTGCGGCGAGACGGAACTGACGATCCAGGCGAGCACACCAGCGGGCTCGCTGCTCGCCCGCCACAAGCCCATCTCAAACCGAGGAGCGCGGCATGGCACCAATCAAGGACACGCGACCGCCGTAAGGACGGCCCAGTGATCAGGGCATCATCCTCGTCACCGGCCTCGTGCCGCGTGCCGTCGGCGCCACACAGTCCGTCACCACGATGGCAAGCCTTGGCCAGCAGCAGGACGCCGGTGTTGTGACAGCGATCGGCGGCGCGTTCTCAAGGCGGATGACGCGGAACGCATCTCCCCGTGGTATCAGCAGCCCCGAACGGGCTGTCAGGAGCGACATTCCTATGGCGGGAGCACGATAACGACGAGGCCAAATGCAGGACAGTCTGGGCTCCATTCCCACGCGATACCGACTACTTCGGACTTGAGTCCAAGTATTCATAATCACCGTCCGATTCAGGAACCTCGATCGTCTGCTGGCGAGGCTCTAAGCAGTTAGCGTGCAGCAGGTGGATACACTGCGGGAATCTGCCGACGGCCGGTTCGCATGGATGCACGACGTGGAGGGGTACCTGATCGATTTACGGGAACCGCTGGTCTGGGCACCATGAGACCAACGGAAGCCGAATGCCCCGAACCGCAGGGGTCCGGGGCATTCGCTCCGCGCGAGTGCAGCGTCAGTTACATGTCACGTCCTGTTTGTTCACGCTGCCGTCAGACGTCGGTGGATCGAAGGTGCAGGCTACTGTCAGCACGGTCGTCCCCGCCGGTTGCTCGACAGTGATAACGGCACTGGTGAAAGCGAGATCATCGATGGATTCGGTCCAGTTCGGATTCGGGCAGTCCGGAGCGCCAGGAATGATCGCTGGCGGCGGGATCGTCGCCACGGAGAAGGGCGTGTTACCGTTCTTGACCTCCTCCTCGGGAATGGACACACTCCCCGTGACCGATATGGGCGCCGGATTCTGGCCTGGAGCCGCGTTACCCCCCTGATTGGTGCAGGTTGATGTCACGTTGGCCAAGGCATCGATGGTGACGAGAACATCGCCGTTGCCGAGACCAGATAGATCTCCGTCCGCATGGAGCCACAAGCCGCCGTCGTAGAAGGCGGGCTCCGCGTTCCTACCACCTTTCAGATGCACGCTGGCCAGCAGCGGGCCTTCGAACACGCTCGGCAAATCGTCCTGCGGTGGTGCGGTGTTATCGGCGCAACCGACCAGGAAGCCCGCGAGCACAACCAGAGAGGTCACCGACACGAGGGGAATGCGGTGAGGGGTACGCATACGCTCCTCCTTGGTGGAGAGACGCGCCCGGATTCCAAGACCGCGCGAACCGTGCCGCGGGACTCCGAAACGGAGCCCGAGAGTTTACCCGAATTGTGTGCCCGGCCCTAGATCAGGGTCGCTGGAATAGAGGGTATCAAGTCTTAATTGCAAGATTGGGACCGCGCGGTCCCCAGTCTGCCACGTGTGAATAGCCTCAGGAGGCCTGCCCCAAGCGGCGCTGCCTTTCTGTCAGGCAGCGGACGGCACACCACAGTGACGTCGCTTCGGCGCAATGCTGATGGGCGGATGCCACACAATCCACACTGAAGAGCCAGGCAGATACCTCTCGGCGAGCCTGTGTGTCCGGGCTGCCTCACTTCTTCTTGCAGCGAGCGGCGCACACGCGCATGGTGATGGATGCGGTGCAGTCAGTTAACAGGACGGCGCGCATCAAGCAGGGAGGGGTTCCATGAACGGGCCCGAATACAGCCGTCGCAGATTCATCTGGGTAGCGGACGCAGATCCCCGCGGGTTGGTGGCGGAGTCGCCGCGCTGCGCCGCCTTCAACCACCCCACCACCTCAGCGTGCTGAGCCCGCCGGTTTCGCCGTCGCCGGCATTGGAAGCATTGCGATACATCAGGTGATTCCGGCACTCCGGGTAACGCAGCTCGTGCGGCCTCCGGATCACGAGCGCTCCGGACCGCGTCAAGGCTCCCGCTCCCGAGTAGGGTATTCCGCCTGAGAGCATCCGTACGTACGACGGCATGCACCGACTCTTTGACATCCGGTAATCCAGATCGTGTACGTCGTGACCCCCGAATGCGCTGCACCGTGAGCATACGATCAGTGCTGCGCGCCTTCGTGCTAGAGATTCACGGCGCGCATCGCCGCTTCGGGGTAGCGCATGCCGGCCGCAGCACCCGGTGGCAGCGCTGCCTCGAGCCGCGCCCGTTCGCCGCCGCTGAGCGTGATCTCGGCGGCTGCTGCGTCTTCCTCCAGCCGCTCGATGGTACGCACGCCGGGAATGGGCACGACGTTCTCATGCCTCAGCAGCCACGCCAGCACCAACTGCGCAGGCGTGCATCCCTTGGCGTGCGCCATCGCCTCCACCACGTCCACCAGTCGTAGGTTGGTCTCGAGGTTCCCCGGCAAGAACCGGGGGTTCTCCCGCCGCCAATCGCCAGGTGCAAGGTCGTCCACACGCCGAATGGCCCCGGTGAGGAAGCCCCGTCCGAGCGGACTGTAGGCGACGAAGGTAATTCCCAACTCGGCGCAGAGCTGGAGCAAACCCTCCTCCGGCTCGCGCGACCAGAGCGAGTACTCGGTCTGGAGCGCTGCGATCGGGTGCACCGCGTGCGCGCGCCGGATCGTCTCGGGCGCGGCTTCCGAGAGACCGAGGTAGCGGACCTTGCCTTGCTCCACCAGCTGCGCCATCGCACCGACCGTATCCTCGATCGGTGTCTCGGGGTCCACGCGGTGTTGGTAGTACAGGTCGATGGTCTCGACGCCGAGCCGCTCGAGGCTCGCCTCGCACGCCTGCCGGACGTACTCGGGCCGCCCGTTCACGCCGAGGAACGCGCCGTCGGGAGCACGAACGTTGCCGAACTTGGTGGCGATCACGGCCCGATCCCGGCGATCAGCAAGTGCCCGTCCCACCAAGCGCTCGTTCGTGCCCACGCCGTACATGTCCGCCGTGTCGAAGAAGTCGACTCCCAGCTCGAGGGCTCGGTGGATGACGCTCACGGAGCGGGCGTCCTCTGCCGGGCCGTAGAAATCCGACATGCCCATGCAGCCCAGCCCGATGGCCGAGATGGCGGGGCCGTCCGCCCCGAGAGTCCGTGTCTGCATCGTTGGCATTCTCCCCATGACCTCGGGTGTGGGTTGTTCCGGGGCGCTCGTTCGCACGAGCGCCAGTTACAGACTAGCGCCCGAGCAGCGATCGGTGCAACGACGGCTCGACATCGCCCGGAGGCGGCGGGCGTGGACTTCGTCGAACGCCGGTTCCGGCGCTGGAGCGCACGGTGCCCGGTGGCGGAGCGACGGGTCGCACTGCACTATCAGATATGACGGCACGTTCTCTTCTCGGGGAGCAGTGAGATGGGCACACGGAGCCGCGCGGCAACGACAGTGGGAGTGTTGATCATTGTGGCGACGGCCCACGCCCGTCGCCCCGGGTGGCATCGTCCGACGGTGGCGCGCGGACGGGGGGATGGGTGACCCTCACGGAATGGGGATGGGATGCACAGTGGGCAGCGCAGGCCGCGGCGCTGAACACCGACGTCTCCCACATCGCCCGGATCGCGGGCCAGGACCGGGCGAGCTGGTCCCTCCAGACCGAGTCCGGACCGGAGTCAGGTCGAATACCCTCGGCGTCCGGCATGCGGCCCATTCCGGTGGTGGGAGACTGGGTGATGGCCACGCCGGGCCCGATGCAGACGGATCCGTGGTCGCTGCAGAGCGTCCTCACTCGCCGCTCCCAGATTTCTCGGGGCATTGCCGGAACGGGCAAGGCCGAGCAGGTGCTGGCGGCAAACGTGGACAAGATCTGGATCGTCCACGGATTGGATTCCCCGCTCAATCCGCGGCGCATCGAGCGCTACCTCGCGGTGGCGTGGAACACCGGCGCCATTCCGGAGATCATCCTTGCCAAGGCGGACCTGCTCGAGGACGTGACGTCCGAGGTAGCCGGCCTCGAGCCGATTGCCATGGGTGTGCAGATCAGGACGGTGAGTGCCGCAGAACCGGGGAGCGTCGAGCTTCTCCGGAGCAGCCTCGCCTTCGGCTGCACCGTGTGTCTGCTCGGTCCCTCCGGCGTGGGGAAGTCGACGCTGGTGAATGCGCTCTCGGGAAATGACGTGGCACCGACCGGCGAGGTCCGCGACAAGGACCGCAAAGGACGACACACGACGACGCGCCGAGAGCTGTTTCCTATCCCGGGTGGCGCGTGTCTGCTGGACACGCCGGGGCTTCGCGAGCTGCGGATCTGGACCTTGGACGACGGGCTCGTGCGCGCATTCCCCGACATCGAGGAACACGCCCGGGGTTGTCGGTTCCGAGATTGCCGGCATGCGACCGAGCCCGGTTGTGCCGTGCTGGCCGCCGTCGAGGCTGGTAGTTTAAACCCGGCCCGCCTGGCCAGTTATCGGAAACTGCAGGCCGAGGCGGCCTACGAACATCGCAAGACCGACGCCCGCGCCAGGGCGGCGGCGCTCTCCGAGTTCAAAGCGGCCATGAAGTCTCTGAAGTACCATCCGAAGTACAAAGACTCCACCTGAACCCGGCCCGCCGCTGCAGCCGCCGACGGCGCGGGGTGGACATCGCTTCAGTTCAGTGGCATGCCATCCGGGAGTCCCCCAGCGAAAGAGGACCATATGACGCGAGGCAGCGCGGCCCAGCCGCCAATGAAGCGGTCGAGCATCCCAGCCATCATCCTTGGAGCCGGCATCGTGCTATGCGCCACCGGTACCGTGCTCTCGGCCGCGGCGATGAACACGCTGGCGCGGCATCAGGACGTTGCGGTGGTCACCGGCATCGGCGGCGTGTTCTTCCGGGCGGACGATCCCGAGCGTGTCTCCGCGTGGTACGAGGAACATCTCGGCATTCCCGCTGGACCATCGGGCACGACGTTCCTGTGGTGGGAGCATGACGATCCCGCGGTGGAAGGCCGCACGGTGTGGGCAGCGTTTCCCAGAAACACCGACTATTTCGGCCCAGGGGATCAGGAGTTCATGATCAACTATCGGGTCAGGAATCTCGATCGGCTGCTGGAGCGTCTCACGTCCGCCGGCGTCCGGCAGGTGGACACGCTGGAAGAGTACGTCTACGGTCGCTTCGCGTGGGTTCTCGACGTCGAAGGCAACAGGGTCGAGCTGTGGGAGCCGCCTGCGGGCACACCGTAGCATCCCGGCGATAGTTGGCGGATAGTTCATCGGCGATTCCGCGCGACGCTTCGCCTGCTCAGTACCGACACCTTCTCGCGCTAGCGTGACCGCAGCCGATCGAGCTCCCTGGCTGGG
Source organism: Gemmatimonadota bacterium (assembly GCA_039591485.1). GTDB lineage: Bacteria > Gemmatimonadota > Gemmatimonadetes > Gemmatimonadales > GWC2-71-9 > JAOTVV01. The sequence goes on along the minus strand of JBDHDN010000044.1, from coordinate 1,347 downwards.
ACGGTATACGTGTAGAACCCATTGGTAACCCGCGCACTTCTGAGACCGGCAGTGCCTGCCAGGCTCCGCATGAGCTGCGCGTCGGACGTGCTGAGTGCGGGTGCGCCGAGTGCTAAGCGATCGTTGTTGTGCTGGATGGTGTGGTTGTGCAGGACGTACCAGTACTCCCACCCCTGGGCCGCGGAGTCCGCAGCCACGTCGAAGCCGTACACCGACTTCGGCGGGAACAGCTCATCACCTGCGCCGAAGACCACCATGAGTCGGGCTCCATCGCCCGCCTCTTTGCGGAGCACCGATGCCACGAACTCCGTCGGGTGGGCAAGCTGCGAGAATCGCACATGCTGGAAGGTGAAGAGCAGCGCGTCCAGGCAGCGCATTCGCTCGATGACGCCCACCTCGCCGCGCTGCGCGAGGTCCCGATTGAGGGATTCATCTCGCATGATCGTGGCTTCGTCTTCGGACTGCGGCGTCGGCTCGTCGGCGATGGGATTCCGTGCGTCGGCCCCGTCGGCGCGGATCGCGGCGCGGTAGGCGAGATAGGCGCTGTCGGCCGGCAAGACGAACTCCGAGTACACCGGCTCGTCCGGGAACGTCCAAACGAGGAGCACGGCGCTCCCGTCCTCGCGGACGGTCACCGAATCGGCGGGCAGGGCGCAGCGCGGATCGGTCGGTTCCTCTCCCTTCACCGCTGCGGCAGGTGTCCGCACTGACTCTCGGTCAGTAGTCTCGGCATCCGAGCCAGGTCCGCCACAGGCAGCCACGAGCAGTACCGCACCGAGCGCGCTCACATACTTGCGTTTGCCGTCCATGCTTCCTCTCTCGCCACTGCAGCAAGTCCCCACGTTGGCAACCCGGGATGCAGCGATAATGAGAATAATGGAATCTCGTTGCCGCGACAGCGCCGATCTCACCGTGGTCGCGCAGTCCCTACCTCTTGCGTCGAGCGTCGGCAGGCGGGAACATGATTGAGTCCCGACAGCACGGCACGATGCTCCCTATTCCTCCTGAAGGAGTCTCGGATGAGCGTACGCATCGTCCGCCTCGGCACCGCGAGGCACCCAAAGGAAGGCCCGCGCATCGGTACCGTTCGCCGCCCGCCCCGCGGCGTGCCGAAGGCCGAGTTCTCCAGTCGGAACTGGTACGACGTCTGGTTTCCGACGCTTGCGCCGAGTACCGAGACCATGAAGCTCGGACAGGCGGCGACGACGCCCGCCGAGTGGGCGCGGTTCACGAAGACCTACAAGGCTGAGATGGCCAATGCAGAAGCCAAACATGCCGTGCAGCTGCTGGCGGCTCTGTCCCACGCGACGGACTTCTCGGTCGGCTGCTACTGTGAGGACGAGTCGC
>JBDHDN010000043.1:0-14539 GCA_039591485.1 Gemmatimonadota bacterium | reverse complement strand
AACTCGTCGACGTGATGACAAACATCCAGGGCCATCAGACGTCGGGCCCGTCGGTGGTGTGCCAGCAGGCTGCCGTGGCAGCCATCAACGGTGTGCAGTCGAGCGTCGAGGCCCTTCGGCGAACCCTGGAGAACAACCGCAACGTGATGATGGCGCAGTTGAGTGCGTTCGACGGAGTCAAGGCGTACAAGCCTGATGGAACGTTCTACTGCTTCGCCGATTTCAGCAGCTACATGAAGGACTCGACCAAACTCGCCGAGTCCCTGGTCCAAAAGGTCCGCGTGGTCACGGTCCCCGGTGTCGAGTTCGGCATGGAGGGCTTCCTGCGACTCTCGACCTGCGGCTCCATCAAGGAAATCAAGGAGGGCATCGAGCGAATCAAGTGGGCGCTCGACCCGAATGCACCCAACGAGCTGTACATCGGCGATCGGAAGCTCGTCCGCGACTGGCTGTGATCGGGCGCTGCAGCCCGGGTGACGTCGCCGCCGCGCCGGGTCGGGCACACCGCTGAACACAAGGAACGCATCATGGCGAAGTACCTCGAATTCGACACCCCCGCCGTCAAACAGGCGGCCGACCTCAAGAGCGACTACGGCCTGAAGAACCACGGCCTGGTGCACCTCGACCGTGTATTCTGGAACCTGCCGACACCGGCGCTCTACGAGGAAGCCGTCTTTCGTGGTGAGGGGCACATGGCCTACGGCGGCCCTTTCGTCGTGAACACCGGGCAATGGACCGCCCGGGCGGCCGCGGACAAGTTCGTCGTCCAAGAGAACTCGACGGGGGACAAGATCTGGTGGGGTGAGTACAATCGCCCGGTCACCTCGGAGCAGTTCTCTGGATTGCTGGCCCGGTTACAGGCGTTCCTCCAGGGCGAAGAACTGTTCGTGCAGGACTGCTACGCTGGTGCCGATCCCGAGTATCGTATGCCGATCCGTATCATCACGGACGCTGCTTGGCAGAGCCTCTTCGCGCGCAACATGTTCATCCCGTTGGAGAGCCAGGACGCGTACAAGAAGCACATTCCGGAGTTCACGCTCATCGCGTCACCGTCGTTCCGGGCGGACCCTCGAGTGGACGGGACTCGGACCGAAACGGCGATCATCATCAACTTCGCCCAGCGCCTCGCGATCGTCGCCAACACCGCGTATGGCGGAGAGATCAAGAAGAGCATCTTCACCGTGCTCAACTTCCTGCTGCCGCTACAGGACGTGCTGGCGATGCACTGCTCCGCCAATGTTGGCAAGGACGGTGATGTCGCCCTGTTCTTTGGTTTGAGCGGCACCGGCAAGACGACCCTCTCGGCCGACCCGGCCCGCCGGTTGATCGGCGATGACGAGCATGGCTGGAGCGACACGGGTGTGTTCAACTTCGAGGGCGGCTGTTACGCAAAGGTCATCCGGCTGTCCCCGGAGAACGAGCCACAGATCTACGAGGCGACGCGGCGCTACGGCACGATCCTCGAGAACGTGGTGTACGACCCGACGACCCGGCGCGTAGACCTCGATGATGACGGGCGCACAGAGAACACACGCGCGTCCTATCCGCTGGAGTTCATCCCAAACACCGTGCCGGAGCGGATGGTCGCGTCGCACCCCAAGAACGTCGTGTTCTTGACCTGCGATGCATCCGGTGTACTGCCCCCAATCGCACGGCTGAACTCGGAGCAGGCCCAGTACCACTTCATCAGCGGCTACACGTCGAAGATCGCCGGCACCGAGATCGGGTTGGGCATCGAGCCGCAGATCACGTTTAGTGCCTGTTTCGGCGCTCCGTTCATGGTTCACCACCCCTTTACCTACGCCGACTTGTTGAGCCGGAAGATGGCCAAGCACGGTGCGACCTGCTGGCTGGTCAATACGGGATGGACCGGCGGGCGATTCGGCGTCGGCAAACGCATCAGCATCCGTCACACCCGCGCCCTGTTGAACGCCGTGCTGGACGGCAAGCTGGATACGGTGAAGTACCGCAAGGACAAGTTGTTTGGGTTCGAGGTCCCGACGGAGTGCCCGGGCGTTCCTGCCGATGTGCTCGATCCGGCGGAGTCGTGGGGAAACAAGGACGAGTACTGGAAGAAGTACGACGCCCTCGCGGCCCGCTATATCGAGAACTTCAAGCTGTTCGCCGACGGCTGTTCGCCGGAGGTCGTGCAGGCAGGACCCAAACGGCTCGGCAAGTAGCACGAGTGGATCCGTGATCTCGGGCGCCCGAGACGTCACTGACGCCTCGGGCGCCGGTTCATCTGCTGGCTACCACCCGGGGCGTTCCTGCCCCACGTAGGCGTACGACGAGACGTCGGGCGGATACTCCCGCGTCGAAATCCGCGCACTATCCAGATACGCCCCCATCCGTTCGACGACATCGGGGTGCGACGCCGCGACATCGCGTGTCTCGCCGATGTCGACGGAGAGATCGTACAGCTCGAGCGGTGCATTCAGGTCGCCTCGGATCGCCTTCCACCGGCCCCACCGCGCGGCCTGCCGGATTGGCGCCTGACCTCGCACGTTGCCGTACTCCCAGTACAGCATCTCGTGCTGCGGGGCCGCTCGTCCAACGACATCCTCACCCACGATTGCGGGAAGCATCGACCGGCCGTCGATGGCGTCCGGAACGCTTCCGCCCGACAACTCCGCGAGCGTCGGGAGCACGTCCCAAAACGCCCAGACGTGATCGCTCGTGCCTCCACCCTCGACCACCCCGGGCCACCGTACGATCAAGGGCACCCGGATCCCTCCCTCGTAGAGCTGCATCTTGGACCCGCGAAGCAAACCGTTGCCCTCGAAAAACGCGAGATCCACCCCCCACCCTTGCTGTCCACCGTTGTCGCTGGTGAAGAACACTATTGTCTTCTCATCCAGGCCCAGATCGGCGAGCATCTCGAACAGCCGGCCGACATCCCGATCCAGTCGCGTGACCATCGCCGCGAAAGCCGTCCGCGGCCGCTCCTGAGCTGCGTAATGGCCGTCGCCCGGATACGGGGTTGGCTCCGGGAATGCGTCGGCGTACTCGGCCATGGCGTCATCGGGGACGAGGAGCTCGGTATGAGGGATCGCATAGGCGAGATACAGGAAGAACGGCTCTTCGGCGTGCCGCCGGACGAAGTCGAGCGCCCGATCGGTGATCGCGTCGTGGCTGTACGTCAACCTCCCACCCTCGGCGTTCCCCAATAGGGCTTCGCGCCGGTCGTTCGCCCATAGGAACGGAGTGTAGTAGAAGTGCGCGTGTACCTGGTGCAGATAGCCGAAGAACTCGTCGAACCCCTGCTCCCGCGGGACGCCGGTGGTTCCGGAGTCACCGAGCCCCCATTTCCCGAAAATCCCGGTTACGTATCCCGCATCCCGCAGTACTTCCGCTACCGTTACATCTTCCGGCAGCAGCGGAATCCCGCCCGTGTTGCCGCGCACCGACGTATGTCCCGTATGCCGCCCAGTCATGAGAACGCTGCGCGATGGCGCGCAGACGGTCGATCCGGCGTAGAAGTCGCTGAACCGCACTCCCTCCGCCGCCATACGATCGAGGTGCGGAGTGCGGATCTGCGTCTGGCCGAACGCACCGAGGTGCCCGTACCCCAGATCGTCAGCCATGATGAACACGATGTTGGGCCGTTCCGGCAGGGTGGACGCTCCGCAGCCGACCATCGGGACGGTGGCCGCGAGAAACGCGCACGAGCGGCTGACAGAACGGGACACGGTGCTCGAGACATGCATGATTCGCCAAGTCTGCTGGAGGATACGCGGAGGTTCCCTCTGGAAGCACGTCGCGTCAAGCGCGGGCGCTACACCGTACGCACGGCGGCTCAGAACCGCAAGGCGTATTGGGCCTTCACGAGGAGCTGGTTGGACTCCAGCCGCCAGGAACCGTCGCGGTCCGCGACGTTGTGGTTGTAGACCACGAAGAGATCACCCAGGGGCCGAAACGTCCAGCGCAGTCTGCTGTTGGCTCCGACGAGATCGGACTCGTTGTCGTACTGCACGAGAACATTCCATTGGAGATCGGGAGAGAAGTTCACCTGCAGACGGCCGCTGAGCAGGTACTGGTTGAAGTCACCCTCCACAAGCCGCCCCACATTGTATTCACCGGCGATCTCGAAGGTCAGGAACTCGGCCGGCTTGGTGAGAAGCGTGCCCTCGAACTGATGCAGCGTGCCGCTGTAGAAGGTCCCGAACCACCACGTGACCTGGCCGCTGACCGGTCGTTTCGAGGCAATCTCAGCCTCGAGCCGATAGCGCATCCAGTGGTACGAGCCCGCCGGAATCACCACTCCCTTGGCGATCGTAAACGGCTCAACGAGCCGCTCACCCTCGGGCACCACATTGAACTCGACGCGGTCCCCGCTCTCAAGCCGCCAGTTTACGGGAGCGATCTGAACCCTGTAGCTCTCCCACTCCCCATCGAGGTCCAGCGCGACGGTCGGCCGGAACTCGAAGTACATCACTCGCACCCACCACCACGACGGGCGATAGCGCCAGTCGGCGCTGCCCCGCCACAACTGCACGCTTCGCCGTGGCACGAAGCTGAGGGAGGGATCGAAGCCGTCGCCGATACGCATGTACGACAGTGAGAGGTCCCAAACATCGTTGGGATAGTCGATGGCTCCGCCTGCAGCCGTTCGGTCTCCCGTGAGGTCCTGTCGGTCGGTGACCAGTCCCCAAGCGCCAATGATGAAATTCTTGTCTCCCCAGAGACGCGAGGTCTGGAACGTTGCGTCGATGCCCGTCATCCAGCTGCCGGATCGACCCTCGGGGTCACCGAAGGTAGCGATGGCGCCGACCGATGACTCGGAGAGCACGTTCTGCTTGACGCGTGCAGCCCCCAGGGTCGCGGGTGCCACGACGGCGGTGTCCCCGTCGAGGGTGAGCGTCTCTTCACCGGTGCGGACGACGAGTGCCCCTGCGTTCGTCTGCCCCAGTCGGCCATTCATCTTGCCGCCGACGATCAACGGGACCTCCTGACCGGAGAGCAGCCCGATCGTCCGGCTGTGAAACGGCACGAGCTCCGGCCGACGGAAGGACTTGAGCCCGATGCCGAAGTCGAAGATGTCGGCACCCTCGAGGAAGAACGTCCGCTTCTCCGGAAAGAACAGAGGGAAACGCGTGAGGTTCGTTTGCCGGTTGTCGACCTCGGTTTCCGCGAAGTCGGTGTTCACCGTGAGCGAGGCGAGCGCATCGGGGCCAAGCTGCTGGAAAACGTCGAGACTCGGCTCTCCGGTCCCGCGCGACTCGACGTCGAAAGCGGGCTTCTCGAACCCTGCCACCATGGCCGGCCGCACCGTGAGCCCGAGCCCCAACGAGAACGCGGGCAGATCCTGGAGCCGACCTGCACGGCTGGGCTGGGTGACCCTCGCGTCCCTCACGGGACTCGCCCACCGACTCACTTCTTGGAGTCGCTCGATCCGGCGTTCGACGTTGAAGCCCCACTCCGCAACGCCCGACCGGAAACTCAGGCTCCGGACCGGGATGCGAATCTCCGCCGACCACCCGTCCGGCCGGCGCGCCGTCCGGGCCTCCCACACCGCGTCCCACGCCGTGTTTTCACCCGCGCCGAAGTCGACAATCAGCGCATCGTAGCGGGCACCACTCGGATTGATCGCAAAGACGTATCCGGAGCGACCATCGAGGAAGGTGTCGAGGATCAGCTTGACGTGATCCTCGTTTGCGAGCTCGGAGTCGCGGGCCTTCGAAAAGCTCACAATCGCCGATGCATTGGGATCATGACAGTCGATCCCAATGAGCAACACGTCGGCGTCGGCGAGCACCCGGACGGTCGTGCGCCCGACGAGTGAGCCTCCCTCGATCGGCTCGATCATGGTAAGGGCAGGGATAGAGTCGGCCGCAAACCACACCGGGTCGTCGAGCTTGCCATCCATCTTGACCGGCTCGCTCATTCGACCGACGCGCAGGGTGGCACGCGCGACGTCCTGTGCTGCCGCAGTCCGTGTAACCGGTCCGATGGCCGTTCCGACCATCGTGATGAGAGCCGATACCATGAGCCTGAGCATTACCCAGCCGTCCCACATTCGAGAGCATCATGCCTGCGAGACCCGCACTCTGGCGCGGCACACTACTGCGTTGGCCGGAATCACCACCGCCTGCCATCCGCCGGCCTCGCAGGCGACCAACCTACGCTCCCCGACCGCCGGACTCCAGCCCGTCGTCCTAGCGAAAGAGCCCGCTTCCCATGCATCGTTCCCTGACGGGTACGATGCATGGGGCGGTCTCACACGCGGAGACAGCTGTAGTCATGAAGGCTCTTGCGGAAATCCAAGTAATCCCCATCGGCTCCGGGGTATCGGTACGATCCGAGGTCAAGCGCTCTCACGCACTGCTGGAGGAATCGGGACTTCGGGTTCAGCTGCACGCCAACGGGACAAACGTCGAGGGCGAGTTGCACGACATCCTCGCGGCGATCGAGCGGGTGCACGAGACACTGCACGCCGAAGGGACCGTGCGCCTTTCGACGCACATGAAGATCGGGACTCGAACGGACAAGGAGCCGACGTTGGCGGGGAAGCTCTTCTAACGGGGTGAGCTTGCCGTCGTGTAAACACCCAGCTTCCTTTCGTCCGGCCGAGATGCGGACGAATCACACCGACCGGCGAGACCATGTCACTCAAGGCTAACCTCCGCGCGCTTTTCACCATGGGCCGCGGCGTCGTCAGAGGCATTTCCGACCTGCGGCGCAAGGAAGATCCGATCGCATACTTCGGGGAGTGGTTCGAGGACGCGAAGCGGTCCGGGCTGTTTCTGCCCGAGAGTGTGTGCCTCGCGACCGCAACACCGGACGGCACGCCCTCGGCGCGGATGATGCTCTTGAAGGGCGTCGATCACCGAGGCTTCGTATTCTTCACCAACTATGAGAGCCGCAAGGGTGACGAGTTGAGTGCCAATCCGCGCGCCGCGCTCGTCTTCCATTGGGGTATCCTCGAGCGCCAGGTCCGCGTCGAGGGAACGGTGACGCGAATCGACCGGGAGGACTCCGAGGCGTATTTCCGGAGCCGCCCGCGTGGGAGCCGTCTCGGTGCCTGGGCCTCCACGCAGAGCCGGCCCATGCCGTCCCGTGACGAGCTCGATGCACGGTTCGCCCGCTTCGATGCCGAGTATCCTGGTGATTCGGTTCCCTTACCGCCGTTCTGGGGTGGCTTTCGCCTCACGCCGCAGCGCATCGAGTTCTGGCAGGGAAAGCTGAACCGCCTGCACGACCGGCTGTGCTACACGCGGGAGGGCACCGGCTGGAGCGTTGAGCGGCTGTATCCCTGACCGGGCTCGATGACGGCCTTCGTCACCCGGAGCTCGGCTACGTCGTCCAGTGCCTTCTGTGCGTGCTGCAACGCGTAGCGCCCCCCGATGATCCGGTCGAATCTCAGACGATCGCGGTGTTTCGCGAGGAGCCGGAGCGCCCGCACCACGTGACGGAAGTCCGTACCCCATTGTCCGCGCACGTCGGCGTGCCGGCGGTTGACGTGCACGTGCGGGTTGATCTCAGCGGTCCCCGTATCGGTGTAGTGCCCCGCGATCACATACACGCCGCCGTCGCGCAGCAGATCGAGCGCCTCGCGCACGGCCGCGGGATTGCCGCTCGCCTCGATCACGACGTCGGCACCGCGCCCGGCCGTCAGGGCAAGCACAGCCTCCCTGCGCTCATCGATGGGGCGGTCGAGGGGCAACACCACGTCGGCACCGAGTCCCTTCGCGAGATCGAGCCTGGCCTGCGGGGCACCGATCACGACCACGACTGATGCGCCACGTAACGCGGCAAAGGCGGCGGCGGCGAGGCCGACCGGACCTGCTCCCTGGACGACGACGACGTCCCCCATCGCGAGATCAGACCGCTCGACGGCTGCGAAGCCGGTAAACAACCCGCACCCTCCACCGATCACGACGTCCGGGCTCAGCCCATCGGGGACCCGCACGATCCGCACTCCCGGCTTGAGGTAGATCCGTTCGGCCCACCCGCCGAGGGGGCCGTCGCCTGCCGAGTACGTGATACCGTAGATCCGCCGGCTGGGGCAACGGTTCGGCTGCCGCGCCACCGTGCAGTGATAGCATGCACCGCAGACCTCGTGCACATCGTAGAAGGTCACCAGATCGCCATCCGTCAGAGGCGCGTCGAGGGCATCCGACGCGACACCGTGGCGGGCAAGCACCCGGCCGACGCTCACGTGTCCGGGAACGATAGGATACGGCACGCCCGCGAGGCGGCCGTGGTACAGGTGGACGTCCGTGCCGCACACCTCGCTCACCACGGTTTCCAGCAACACGCTGCCCGGCTCTGCGACGGGATCAGGAAGCTCCCATACCTCGACCGGCACGCGAGGCGCCGTGAGCACTGCCGCACGAATCGTCATTCCGACCTCACGCGAGCCCGACGCTCTGCAGCAGGCCTTGGAACCTGCCGTCGTCGCGCAGCTCGTCGAACATGGGATCGACTCCCAGGAAGACCACATGAAGCGCCCGCTCGCCGACGGCACGCTCCAGCCACACGAGCGCTTCGTCCCGCTCGCCAAGTCCCAGATGGAGCACGGCCAGGCAGTCGGCCGGAACATACTCCGATGTGGCTCGGGACCGGAGTTCCGCCAGGGTTGTCCGCGCACGCTGATCCTGCCCCGTCCGAGCGTAGACGTAGCCGAGGTACGCCACCATCGCCGTATGCCGATCGCTCGATACGGCCCCGGACCGCAGCGTGGCCAGGGCACCATCCAGATCACCGGCGGCAAGCTGCGACTGTCCCAGGAACCAATGGAGGAACGCGTACCCGGGATCGAGCGCGAGGGTGCGCTGGAACTGCGCGATCGCGCGATCGAACTCGCGTGCGAAATAGTGTACCCATCCGAGGCCGGCATTGATGTTGGCCGCGAGCGGATCGGCCTCCCGTGCGCGCGTCGCGTGCTCTAGGGCCTCACCGAGGCGCCCCTGTGCGAGGAGGAATTCTCCATACACGTGCAGCGCCGTCGGCTCGTCTGGATGCAACTCGAGCGCACGAGTGATGGCACGCTCCGCACCACCCCAGTCCCACTGATGGTAGAACCGTACGGCTCCGACGGACGCGTGAGCCTGCGACAGCAGATCGTCCCGTTCGAGCGCCCGCATGGCGGCGACGCCGGCCCGGGGAAACGCTTCACGCGGCGACTGGAAGCGGTACCACGCCATCAGGCCGTAGAAATCGGCGAGCCCGACGTACGCGAGGGCGTAATTCGGATCGGCCGACACTGCGCGCTCGAAGAACTCGATGCCGCGCAGCAGCCCGTGCCGACTGCGGTGCCGCCCCTCATACCGGCCGCGCAGGTACAGCTCGAAGGCGGTCAGACTCTCCGTGTAACGCCGAACGACGCGACGCGGTCTGGAGGTCTCCAGATGCCCTTCCAGGGTCGCAACGATCGCTCCGGCAATGTCCTCCTGGATCGCGAAGACGTCCGCCATCTCCCGGTCGTACCGCTCACGCCAGAGCTCCTGTCCGTCCGTCGCACGCACGAGGCTCGCCTCCACTTCGAGGCGATCGGCCGTGCGCCGCACGCTGCCGTCCAGTACGGCGGACACCCCCAGCCGTCGTCCGGCAGTCTCCGGCGTCGTGCCCGATTCCCGGAGTGCGAACGACGATGTCCGGGCCGCGACTCGTACACTCTCGAGCTTTCCGAGGTGGCTGATGATCTCCTCGGTGAGCCCGTCACTCAGGTAGGCGTCGTCTGGATCGTCGCCGAGGTTCCGGAACGGCAGGACGGCAACGGACGTCCGACGGGGCGCGCCAGCAGCGGCAGCGGTGGGCGACAGGGCTTCGGCAAACTCCGCAGCAGTGGCGAATCGGTCGATCGGCAACTTCGCGAGTGCCTTCTGGAGGGCACCGTCGACGTGCGGCGGAACTTCGGGTCGGACGTGGCGCACTGCAGGGACCGGCTCGGAGAAACACCGCATCACGATCGCGTGCGTCGTCGCCCCGGTGTACGGTGGCTCCCCGGAGAGCATCTCGTACAGTACGCACCCCAGCGAGTAGATGTCGCTCCGCGCATCGAGATGCCGCTCCCCGCTGGCCTGCTCGGGACTCATGTACGCCGGCGTCCCCACGGCGATGCCGGGAGCCGTGATCGACTCCGTGTGCGCTTCGTCGATGGCACGCGCCACGCCGAAGTCCATCACGTAGGTCGCTCCGCCGGACAGGAGGATGTTTCCCGGCTTGACGTCCCGATGGACGATGTGGGCTGCGTGGGCGTGGGCGAGCCCGGAGGCGACGTCTCGCGCGATTCGGACCGCCGTCTGAACGTCGAGCGGTCCACCCCGGCTGAGACGCGTGCGCAGGGCCTCACCGGCTACGTAGGGCATCACATAGTAGGTGAGTCCGCTGATCTCGCCGGAATCCAGTACGGGCAGGATGTTGGGATGGGACAGGCGGGCGGCAATCCGGATTTCGCGGAGAAAGCGATCGGCGCCGACGGTCAGCGCGATCTCGGGACGGATGACCTTGACGGCAACCTCATGGCCGCCCGATCGCTGGGTGGCAGCAAACACGATCGCCATCCCGCCACGCCCGATCTCGCGGGAGACGTCATATCGATCCGCCAAGAGGCTTCGGATTTCCCTCATCACCGGGACCACACCCCACATGCTCCGCTTCACGCCCTCTCAGGATAGCCACGCGCGCTCCCCAGAGCCACCAGGAACCTCGTCCGCCCGCCGATGGTATTAGCCGTTCGTGCCTCGAATCCCGCTTTGGCCATCGCTGCTCACGCTCACCGTCGTGAGTGGGCTGTGCTCCGTGGCGCCCGAGTCCCTCGAGGCTCAGGGGTTACTCGACCGGCTCCGCGCTCCTCTCGCAACGCCGGTCGGAGTGGACGTGTACTGGGGCGTCGCGCTCGCATCCGGTCCAACCATATACAATCACGGGCCCACGCCGGCCGGATCCGAGACACGGCCGGAGTTGCGCGCAGCCTTCTCCCCAGCTGGCTACGCCACCCTGAACTTCACCATCCCCGCCGTACCGATCGCGGGAAACCTGACGGCCCGGCTCGATGCACGCGCCTTCGCCAGTCGCCGGCGATACTACGGACCGAGTGCCGATCCGGACCGCTCCCCATCCGGCATCGCGATCGGCTACTACCACTACGAGCTTGCACCGAGCATCACCGCACGGTTCCTCGGCGGGAGCGCTGCGCTCCAAGCGGGGCCCCTGCTCCGATACACGCGCCTGCGTGGCGCTGGCGGATTCCGGCACCCGACCTTCGGAGACGCGGCGGTGTCCGCCGCTACCCCCGACCTTCCCTCAAGCACCGGCACCGGGAAAGTCGGACTCAGTGCGGAGGTCTCGGCAGTGCTCGGCGGCGGTGATCCGGCAGCGGTCGCCGGACTGCGCGTGAGCGTCGGGGGAACCACCTATGCGCCGGTCTGGGACCTCGACCGTCCCCTCACCGAGCTGCGCGCCGAGTTCGGCGCCTTCGTGCGGACGCCCCTCCCGGGGAGCCCCAGCGTCCACTTGAGACTCGGCGGCGGCCGGCTGTGGGGTGACGCCCCGGTCCATGAGCGCCTCAACCTCGGAGGGTCCGACGTATTCCGAGGCGCTTCGAGGGACCGTCTGGCGGGGACCGCACTGCTGTATGGCGGAGCCGAGGTACGGATGCCGGTCGTCACGGTGAGCGGTCTGGGGCAGCACGCCCAGGTCGGCGTGGCGGGACTGCTCGATGGTGGGTGGGTCGGCGACACCGGAACGCCGGGCTCGGGCTTCGTGACGGCATATGGCGGCGGAATCTGGCTGCGGCCGACCACGGCGTCGTCCACCTTGAGTGCCGGACTCGTGCACGGTCCGTTGGGACCGCGGCTGTACATTCGCTCGGACGTCGGTTTCTAGCCAGGCGGGTCTCCGGTTTCCCAAAGAGCCGACCTAGGCGACCTCGGCCAGCCGCTTGCCAAGCTCGTCGGCCGAGCGCACCCGATCGTCGGGCTTCTTGGCGAGGAGCGAGAGCACCAGTGACGAGAGCGCCGGCGGCACCTCGGCGTTCAGTTCAACCGGCGGGCGCGCGTCTTCGTTCAACAGGCGGGCAATCAGCGAGACGGGCGACTCTGCCTCGAACGGTAGTGCACCCGTCAGGCATTCGAACAGCACCACCCCGACCGAGTAGAGATCGCTACGGGCATCGATCGTTTCGGCCAGCAGCTGCTCCGGCGACATGTATGCGGGCGTTCCGACCGCCAGCCCCACCTCGGTCAGTGTGCTCTTCCGCTCCGCGAGGCGGGCAACGCCGAAGTCCATGACCTTAAGCACACCACCGGCATCGAGCAGCAGGTTCTGCGGTTTGATGTCGCGGTGGATCACTCCTTGCTCGTGTGCTACGGCCAGCGCCGAGGCGAGCTGCGTGCTGATCGCGAGTGCGGCGGAGACGCCGAGCTTTCCCCGGGAGTCGATCAGATCCCGAACGGTGATCCCTTCGACGAACTCCATCGTCAGGTAGTACACGCCTTCCCACTCACCCAGATCGTGTGTCCGTACGACGTTGGGATGGGAGATACGGCGTGCCAAGCGAATCTCCTGCTTGAAGCGCTCGACCACGGTCGGGTCCGTCATCAGCGCAGGCTTGATCATCTTGATTGCGACGTCTTCCTCCAACTCGCGATCGAAGGCGCGGTACACCGAGCCCATCCCACCATCGCCGATCGCCGCTCGGATCTCGTACCGGTCGGCGAACCGGTCGCCCTCCTTGAGGCTTGCATCCGTGACCACGGGTGTCTCGTCGGTGTGCTCGCGGGCGCCTTCGATCTCCATGCGCAGATCGCGGATGCGATTCCTGAGTCTCGCTTCCCGCGCGCGGACCTCGTCGACCATCCGGTTGAATACGCGGGCCAGTTGGCCGAGGGCATCATCTACGGCAGCGATCGGCTTGAGCATGGAGGGGTCGTAGGTGCCGCCCTCTACGGCCGAGGCCGCAGCCGTGATCGATGCGACGCGGTCGAGGTACTGCTTCTTTTCGAGGCAGGCCGTCACGCGGGCCTTGAGCAGCACGGGGTCGAACGGTTTGGGGAGGTAGTCCTCGGCCCCGCGCTCGATGCAGCGCACGACACTCGCTACGTCGTCCAGCGCGGAGATCATGATCACCGGCACGTGGTTGGTCGCCGGATCGCTCTTCGCCCGCTCGAGAACCTCATATCCATCCAGCCCCGGCATCAGCACGTCGAGCAGCATGAGGTCGAACGGCGCACTCCCGAGCAGGTCGAGGGCCGCCTGGCCGCTCTCCGCGCAGGCGACGTCGTAGCCCTGCCGTTTCAGCCGGCGCCTCAACACCTCGCGATTGTCCTCGACGTCGTCGACGACCAGGATGCGGGCGCGGGCCGTCCCGGCTTGGCGGTGCTGCCTCACATCCGAGCGCTCGGCCGGCGACGTTTTCGGCGTTGGCGCCGAGAGTTGCTGCGCCGCCCGCATGATCCGCTCGACATCCTCGCGAAACGTCGGGTCGTCGGACTCGGCGGCCGCGGCGAGCAGGTCGCGCATGGCGCTCAGAATCCGGCTCTGCGGCTCACCCAGGGTATCGTAGAGGGACGCAAGCTCGGCCGGATCGATGGACGTACGCGTGGGCGGCAGCGCCGCGCCGATGTGACTCAGCACGTCGCGCGCGGCGGCAAGCACGCTCTCCAGGGCTTCGCGGCGCACGGTCAAGTCACCGTCGACTGCATCCTCCAAGAGCATCTCGGCATAGCCGACGATGTGGTTGACCGGCGTACGCAGGTCATGCCGCAGTGCCGCGATTGTATCTGCGCCGGGATGGGTCATTCGGAGCGTCCGAGCAACGTCTCGATCTTGCCGAGCAGCCGGGGTAGCTCGATCGGTTTGGTGTCGTAGTCGTCGCAGCCTGCCTCGATGGCCTGTTCCCGGTCGCCCGCCATTGCATGCGCAGTGAGAGCGATGATCGGTGTGCCGGAGGTCGCGGGGTCCGCCTTCAGCTGGCGAGTGGCCTCCCAGCCATCGATCTCCGGCAAGCTCATGTCCATGAGAATCAAGTCGTACGCACCTTCCCGGGCCATACGCACTCCCTCCCGTCCATCCACCGCGATCGCGATGTCGAACCCCTTTCGCTGCAACCGTCGCGACAGCATGTCGCGGTTCATTTCGTTGTCCTCGACGCGCTCTCGACCTGGACGTCCCCACCCATCATGTGGCAAAACCGCTTCGTGATCGCAAGTCCGAGGCCAGTGCCGCCGTAGCGCGAGGTCGTCGAGGCCTCGGCCTGGGAGAACGCCTCGAAGAGGCGGTCCATTTGCGCCGGTGTCATCCCGATGCCCGTATCGGCGACCTCAAAGACCGTCACCGGGAGCCGAACGGCTCCAGCCGATGCCGTCTGCCGCACGGTGAGCGTGATGGTGCCGCGCTCGGTGAACTTGCACGCGTTTGACAAGAGGTTGAGCAGCAGCTGTCGAACCTTGGTGAGATCGGTGTGCATGGTGGCAGGGGCGGCAGAGGCCTGTACGGTCAGTTCGTTTCCATTACGGTCGACGAGAGGCTGCACGGTTGCGACGACATCGTCGAGCATCTGCCGCACATCGAACGTCTCCGCATGAACCTCCATCTT
>JBDHDN010000042.1:0-14224 GCA_039591485.1 Gemmatimonadota bacterium | reverse complement strand
CGCCGTCGATCGTAGGGTCGCTTGCCAACTCGGCGACCTGCTCACTCAGATACGCACGGACCTCCTGACGGGTGGGGCAGAGCCACCGGTAGTAGCCCACGTACGGCGGGTGCTCGAGACTCGACCGACCCTCACGGCTGACCGTGAACCACTCGGGGTGGTCGTCGATCACCCGGGCGTCGCCGCTTCGGTTGAGCGTCCAGATCCAGCGGTGAAACGCGAGACCCTCGGCATGTGCGGCGTCTGCCAGCGCTGCCGGATCTCCTCCGCCCACCAAGACGCCGTCGACCCCCGCCCCGCGAAGCCGTGCGAACGCCGCGTGCCAATCGGTTCCCGTGCTGCCTCCGTGAACCCATGCCCAGAAGCGCGGCAGTGCTCGGGTGGGCTGGATGGTACAGGTCAGTCCGCCGACCGACAGAGCCGCCGCCGTGCCGCCCAGCCGCGCGATGAAATCGCGACGCCTCATCGTGTGTACCACACTCTCCCATCGTGTCGAATGTGCCACCTACCCGCGCGGGTCCGTGCAGGCAGCGACGCATGGTACTGTTGGGAGGTCGCCAGCAGCTCCAGTTCGCCCAGCACGCCCGCGTCGAGGTCCGTGAGATGCAGTTGGGCGATCGACGTGGCGTAGCGCTCGGTGTGGATTCGGTAGGTGCGCTGCGCGTGATACACGGCGCGCAGGGCTTGACGCACCGAGATGTCCGCATCCTCCACGAATGCGTCGGTGCCGCTGCCCGCCTGCCGCTCACTGAACTGCACGAATCCCCACCGCTCGGGCATGTGCATGTTGATCGCGCCCTGCGGCGACCAGACCAAGTTCCGTTCAGGCAGTGGCTTGCCGGTCACGGTATCCAATCGCTTGCGGTACTGACCATCGATGACCAGTACGTCCCAGTCCACGCGCGAAAAGTTGAGCCGCCACTGCTCGCCGTGCCGCGGCGCCCGCCGCCCCGGAGCTGCTTCGACAATGCTCCGCCATGGGATCGCAAGCTCCACAATCCAACCGCGATCGGTGTCCGACGGATCGTTCAGCGTGCCGTCCACGCCGATGCCCGAGCGCAAATCGCGTATGTCCCAGGCCGAGATCGCCGGCCCACCGTCCCGATACGGCTTCACCAGGAACAGGTCCCATACCGTCCCGAGTGCGTTGATCTCGAGTTCGTAGTACAGGTGCGTGTCTCCATCGGGGTCGAGGAAGAGCTCGAAATCGTCATCCTCGAAGATCCGGGCGTCCCGTTCGGTGAGTGTCGCCCACACGTGCGGCTCCTCGAGCGTTGCTGCCACGTAGAGGTGGTCGTCGTCCCAGAGCATCGAGAAGCGTGTCTCCAGGGACGGTGTGGGCCCCGAGTCGCCCAGAATATCGACGAACGACTCGCCGAGTGGTGCCGCCTGCCATATCGGGTCGTCCAGTCGGCCATCGATCGTGGGCGGGGTGTCCGTCCGATAGCAGACGTAGCTGCGGTGAGTCTCTTGCGCGGCCAGGCAACATGGCGGCAGGAAGAGAACGAACATGGCGGTGAGCGCCAACGCGAGATACCAAGCTCTCGGTCGTATCACCATCCTGTTCCCCACCGATTGGTTAGACGTTGCCTGTTGGCCGTTCCCCGTCGTCGATCGTCCGAAGTCGATCCGTACCCCTCTTGCCTCTTCTCTCTCGTCCCCTCAGTATCGCCAGCTCGTCAGGTCCGCCCCCGCGGGTGCCGCCGCCTCGATGCGCCGCAGGATCGTCGGGACGTACATCGTGTTGTACCGCAGCCGCGAGATGTGATTCCCGTGCTCATGGTCGCCATTCCAGCAGTGCTCTGCGCGGTCACCGTAGTCGATCACGCCACCGTAGTACGGATCGGTCGTGCGTTCGAGGAAATCCTCCATCAGATAGACGGCGTTGTTCAAGTAGTAGTTGTCCATGTCGCCGACATAGATGTGGATCTTGCCCTCAAGCTTCGGTCCGAGCGTGGCCCAGTCACGTTCGAGCACGTGGCGGAGGTCGTAATGCTCCCTCCAGTAGGCGGCGACGTCGTGGTCGATGGCGCCGGTGCGCTTGTCCCAGATACGCTGGGGATACCCGTCGGGCGCCATGGGGGAGTAGACGGCCTCCCAGATGTCGAACTGGTCGCCTGACCGGCTGTGCGTGCCGATCACGAGTTCGAGAAGATTGTAGTCGGCGATCGTGCGGTCGATCTGTCCGAGCCAGTCACGGTGCCCCGGAATCGGCACGCGGTTGAACGGCCCCTTCCGGGAGTATGCATTGTCGTCCTCGTAGATGTTGACGAGGGTGTACGCTCGGAAGTCGATCGGGTCGGGACAGGCGGCGAAGGTGCCATTGTACTCGTCCGGGTAGAACACCTGGACGGCGAGTGCCTCCCAGCCGCCGGTGGAGCCGCCGTAGGTGAACCGTGCCCACCCCTCGCCAATCCCACGAAACCGCTCCTCGATGTACGGAATCAGCTCGTACTGGATGGCGTCGCCGTAGGGTCCGAGGTTAGCGGAGTTCACCGCATACGAATCGTCGTAGTACGGATTGGCGTGCTGGATCTCGATGATGAGGAAACGAGGGAACGTGTCGCTGGTCCATGTGCGATAGAAGTCGAACGCCTCTCGCTGCACGACGTGGTTGTAGCAGTCCACATCGAAGCGGGCCGAGTACGCGCACGGTTCCGTCGTATCGGGCGGTTCCGTCCGAAAACCACCGAAGTCGTACGGAAAGTGTCCGTGGAAGACCATCAGGGGATAGCGAGCCTCGGGATGCTCGTCGAAGCCTTCCGGTACGAGCACGTGTGCCCCGAGGTGCATCGGGCGACCCCAGAACTCGGTCAGTAATCCGCTCTGGATCTTCACGTGCTTCAGGTACTTCGTTTCCGGCGGGTCGGGTATCGGCGGCATCACCTGGTCGAGCATGATCGAGATCTCTTCGTCGGATGCCGGATCGAAGTCGATCCACTGTGGAACGGTGAACAGGTTGCCGGGAGCACGCCGCCAGTTCTGTCCCTCACCCCGGTCCATTGGGAGTTTCACTGTGTGGCCCGTGGACAGCCGAAACGTCTCGTATCTGTGCAGGACGGCCTGGACGAAGTAGCGACCGGCCGGGACATCGCGCAGGCTGGCCACGGGATAGCCGAAGAGGCTGCCGTCGATGCGCGCACCGGCACCGGGCACGAGGGCGTTCACGTCGACGCCGAACACCTGCGAAGCGTTTACGCTGGCACTTACCTGGTTGCGCGGCTCAGCGCGATCGGAGGCTGCGAGGATGACGATGACTCGGCCGTCGATCGGGGCGTCCGCAACGTCGGGCGACAGCCCCACGACGATCGACGGCCGGGCAGTGGCGTCGGACGGCAAAGTCCAGACCACCGGGAGCAGAACGCCAAGACCAATCGCGCCGGCGAGCACGGAGAGAAGCCGCGGGTGAGCCATGGGATACCTCTCGATTGAGGATCGTCGGGCCGCACGCGAGAGTGTACCCCGTGCGGGCCGGAGTCGCAAATCAGCTCCAACGCGCGGCGATCCGCGGGAGCACACCGCTCAGTCCGGCTCGTACGCCAGCAGGTCACCCGGCTGGCAGTCCAGCTCCCGACAGATGGCCTCGAGGGTCGAGAACCGCATCGCTCGTGCCTTGTTGGTCTTCAGGATGGACAGGTTCGCGATGGTGATCCCCACGCGGTCCGCCAGCTCCGTGAGGCTCATCCTTCGCCGCACGAGCAGGACATCGAGGTTCACGACGATGGCCATGGCGACGGTCAGATGGTGAGGGAGCGGTCGCGCTCGAGCTCCGCCCCGCGCGCGAACACCGCAGACAGCACCAGAAGGAGCAATCCAGCAAGCACGACCTCCGTCTGTGCGTCGAGGGGCGCGGTGAGGGCCAGGCCAGCCACGGGAATACGCGCAAGCATCGCGCGCGCCAGCAAATACTCGAGCGGGGGGCCGATCACGCCGACGGCGAGCAGCAGGAGGCCCATCGCGCGCAGCCTCCGCCCGTTCACTTCGGCGAACGGATCGCCGGCCCGGACGGTGCGGAGCATTCGCCGCAGCAGGTTCACGATCGCCAGGGCGATCCCGAGGGCCAGCAGCATCCCCAGATTCGGCAGGAGCTGCAGTGACCAGTCGGTGGTTTCGATGCGCAGCTCACCGCGTGCGCCCACGAGGACCGCCTGCGTCACCTGCGGAGCTGCGGCCCGATCGACTGCAAGATCGACGGTCGGGTACAACACCCCCTTGCCAACGGCCACGGGAACGGTCGCGTTGCCGGGCCGGCCGTCGCGCATCACGAGTGGCGAGAGCACCAGCCAGATGGCGATCCCCACGGCGCCAACCAGTCCGAGGTAGAAGATGACGTCGAGCAGGAGCCTGGTGGCCGTAATCCACTGCAATGCGCGTCCGGACATGGCGACGGCCTCCGAGTGAGCTGTACCACACCTCTGATCCACAAGATAGACAGGAGTTTATTGTTTGTCAATAAATATTAGTTGTTTTACGATATATGCACTTGCGTTCCCCGTTGTACGGTGGATCTTCGCGGGAAGTCCGAGTCAGGCGACCCTCCACTCTGCCCGCTCGGCAGCGAGATCGCCCATGCAGATTGTCGAACGGAACGAACAACGACTCGTCGTGCGTCACGAGCCGTGGGATGTGTGGCTCTCCACGGGCTTCACCGTGCTCGTCGGCGTCCTGATCGTGGCGTACGCCCTCATGCACGAGCGTATGCTACTGCTCCTGGCCGGCGCGACGTTCGTGGTTGCCGTTCCCCTGTTCACTGCCCACGTCGCCAGGCTGGTCACGGCGACGTTCGATCGTTCGAGTGGGCAGATCGAGGTGGTGCGTCGCGGGCTATTCGGCACGCGGGTGCGCTCCGCCCCGCTCCATGATGTGACCGGCGTGGAGTGTGCGGAGTTCCTGGATCGACAACCGCGTTCCATCCGTGATCGTCGTCCCCGCTGGCGCTCCGAGGGGGCGTTCGTCGTCCGGCTGCGGTTGGCCAGCGGCAAGACGCTGTCCCTCGCGAGCATGCGCAGCTGCGAGTTGGGCCACCATCGCCAGCTGGCGGCCGCGATCCGCTCGTTCCTCGGAATCGATACCGAGGAGCGGGTCGCCTGAGCGCCACCACGGACCCGCTCGCGCCGGACTGGCGGGTGTGACTCCCTCGGGACCACCACAACCCCGCAGGTCACTGCTTACCCGACTCGGGCTCCGCACGGCCGAGCAGCGGGCGTGGGCCATGTACGACTGGGCCAACTCGGCCATGATCGTGGTGGTGGTGACGGCCATCTTCCCGATCTTCTTCGCGTCGTATGCCGGGGTCGGGCTCTCTGCAGCGCAGGTGCAGTTCCGCTTCAGCGCTACGACGACGATCGCGCTGACGATTATCGCCGTCCTGTCACCGATCCTCGGGACCGTTGCCGATCATGTGCCGGTCAAGAAGCGACTGCTCGGGGCCTTTCTCTCGGTGGGGGTGACGGCGATCGCGCTCATGTTCTTCATCCCACAGGGCGGGTGGCTCTTTGCCCTGGTGCTGTTCCTGCTCGCCAACATCGGCGCCAACGGGAGCTTCGTGTTTTACGATGCGCTGTTGCCCCATGTGGCCGGCAACGAAGAGATCGATCGGGTGTCCACGGCCGGGTATGCGCTCGGGTACGTGGGTGGTGGGTTGTTGCTGTTGCTGGCGTTGCTCTTGGTGCTGTATCCCGCCGCCGTGGGATTGCCCGCCGGTGATGGTATCTCCGCCCGCGCCGCCTCGCTGCCGGCCCGCCTGAGCTTCGTCTTGACGGCGGTGTGGTGGTCCGTCTTCGCCATCCCGCTGTTTCGGCGGGTCCCGGAACCGATGGCGAAGGTGCTCAGTGGGGCGGAGCGGGCGCAGGGCTCGATGCGAGCGGCGTTCGGTCGTCTGGCCGTCACCTTGCGAGAGCTGCGCAAGTTCCGGAACGCCTTGCTGTTGCTCGTGGCATTCCTCATCTACAATGACGGCATCGGCACGATCATCCGGATGGCGACGCTGTACGGTGAGTCCATCGGCATCGACCGCACGGTCATGATCGGTGCGGTGGTACTCGTGCAGTTCGTCGGGATCCCCTTTGCGTTCCTATTCGGGCAACTGGCGGGCCGCATCGGAGCGAAATCGTCGATCTTCGTCGGGCTGACGGCGTACGTGGGCATCACCTTTGTCGGCTACTTCATGACGACAGCCACCCACTTTCTCGTTCTTGCGGCACTCGTGGGCATGGTGCAGGGCGGGACGCAGGCGTTGTCGCGCTCCCTGTTCGGCAGCATGATCCCGCGACACTCGTCCGGCGAGTTCTTCGGACTATTCGCCGTGTTCGAGAAGTTCGCCGGGATCTTCGGACCGGGCGTGTTCGCCGTCATGATCGCTCTCACGGGCTCGTCGCGCGGCGCCATTTTGTCGATCGTGGTGTTTTTCGCGGTCGGCGCGCTGTTGCTCACTCTGGTGGATGTCGAGGAGGGACAGCGCATCGCCCGCGAGGCCGAAGGCGGCTGACGTGCTCGCTCGGCGGGACGGTGATCGCTACCTTGCACCGCGCATGACAACCTCCCTCCCGAACAGCGGCGAGCCATCCGTCG
The DNA here is from genome assembly GCA_039591485.1 of Gemmatimonadota bacterium. GTDB lineage: Bacteria > Gemmatimonadota > Gemmatimonadetes > Gemmatimonadales > GWC2-71-9 > JAOTVV01. Next base: position 7,654 of record JBDHDN010000042.1, on the reverse strand, counting down.
GGTCCGCAGGCCCACCGAAGAGTCGCTCGCATCCGCTCGTCGCTTTGGCGCTGCGGCTTCGCTTGCTCACGTTTCCGGTGGTCGGCGTGATGATCGGGTCCGTGCTCCACGCCCACGGTGCCGGCCCCTTCGCGTGGAGCGCACTCGGTGCGTATGTGGTCCTCCTTCCGCTGGGCGAGTACCGCGTAGCGGTCGCTGCTGCCGATCAGCGTCGTGCGGAGTGGCGGAACCTCATCGTGGACGCTCTGTTGGTCGGTGTGTGGAGCGGCGTCATGGCGTATCAACCGTGGCCGGTGACGGCGCTGGTAGCCTGCTATACGATGATCAACCTCAGCGTCGGGGGCCTCGTGCTGGCCGGCGCGGGCGTGACAGCCATGGTGGCCGGTGGGGTGGTAGGGGGGGCGCTGAATGGATACGACTGGGAGCAGTCTGCAAGTCTCTTTACGACCGCCTCGAGCACCGGGTTGTTGCTGTGGTTCACGGCGCTGTTTGGCTTGCAGACCCACCTGCAAGCAAAGCGGGTGATCGCGATGAAGGCGCTCGCAGAGGACCAGAGCAACCGGATCGCGGACCAATCGCGAGCACTCGCACGGGCCCGGGAAGAAGAGCGCGAAGCGCGCGAGGTCGCCGAAGAGGCCAACCAGGCCAAGAGCATTTTCCTGGCCAACATGAGCCACGAGCTGCGGACGCCGCTCCACGCCATCATCGGATACAGTGAAGTTCTGGAAGAGGCAGCAACGGTGCAGGGGAACGAGAGTTTGCGCGGCGATCTCCGCAAGATCCGATCGGCCGGTGACCACCTGTTGGGCGTGATCAATAGCGTATTGGATCTTTCGAAAATCGAGGCGCGGCGCACCGAGTTGTACATCGAGCAGTTCGACCTCGGGGCTCTGGTGGAGGAGGTTGCGGGCGCCATCGAACCGCTGGCCCACAAGCGGGGCAACCACGTAGACGTGCTTGGTGCCCGCGAGCCCGGCATCATTCACGCCGACGTGACGAAGCTGCGCCAGGTGCTGTACAACCTCCTGTCCAACGCGTGCAAATTCACCCAAGAGGGAACGATCACCGTCGCCTGCGAGCGGATCGCGCAGACGGATGGGGACGCCGTCTCCGTCGCCGTGCGTGATACCGGCATCGGTATGACGGAGCAGCAACTCGGGCGCCTGTTCCAGGCCTTCACGCAGGCCGACGCCTCCACATCCCGCCGGTACGGAGGGACCGGACTCGGCCTGGTCATCTCGCGGAAGTACTGTCGCATGATGGGTGGTGATATCTCGGTCACGAGTCGTGAGGGGGAGGGGTCGACCTTCACGATCACCCTTCCTGCCCGGGTTCTAGAGGAACGTCGCGCACGGCTCTCTGACGTGCAGTGGCGAACGCAGGACGTTCCGCCGGCGCAGGGGCAGGTGGGGGAGATCCCTGAGCTCCGCATCGTTGTGATCGAGCCTGACGACGACGTCCGAGAGCTGCTCGTGCGACAGTTCGAGCAGAGCGGATGCTACGCCACTGCGTGCGGCACCGTGGAGGAGGGGATGCGGCTGGTACGCGAGATGCGGCCGGCGGCGGTCACGATCGAGGTCGCTGCAGATGGCGGAGGCGGCTGGGATGCCCTCGAGACGCTCAGGGCCGACGCGTCGCTTGCGGCCATGAAGGTGTTCGCGATCACCGCCGATGACGACCGAGCGCGGGGCCTCCTGGCCGGCTGTGACGAATACATGGTGAAGCCGGTCGATCGTGAGCATCTGCTGCGGCTCGTGGCGCAGCTGCGTACCGGCGCCGCATGAGCAACCCGGCCCGGATCGAGCGACCGGGGCGGATTGAACATCTGCGCGAGTTGGTCGATACCGTCGTCCGTGCTGCGGCAGACGCGGGCGCTCCCGAGTCGGTTCGGCACGACGTGCGCCTCGCGGTGGAAGAAGCGTGCACCAACGTGATCGTACACGGGTACGGTTCACGGGCGGTGGGACCGATCGCCGTGACCGCCACCGTCGAGCGCGACGAGATCATCGTGCAGATCATCGATCGTGCACCGCCGTTCGCGCCGGATGACGCCCCACCCCCGCCCGTGGACGAGCCCTGGCAGACACGACGACCGGGGGGGCTTGGCTGGCACCTGATCCGCTCGGTCATGGATCGCGTGGAGTATCGGCGGGTGGACCCGGACCGCAACATTCTGACTCTCACCAAGCGGCTCGATCGGGCTTCGGACGGCGATGCAGCCCCTTGAGCGCACCGGATACGACTATGGACGTCTCCATCGAAATCAATGGTGCAATGACGATTGTTCGAGTAGTCGGCAGCCTCGATGGCATCAGTGCGCCCGATCTGCAGGCCGTGTTCGAGCAACAGGTCCGTGAGGCACGGGTACGCCTGATCGCTGATCTGACGGGCGTGGAGTACACCAGCAGTGCCGGATTACGCGCGTTGCTCGGCGCCATGAAGGATGCGCGCACGCACGGCGGCGATCTGCGTCTCGCGGCGCCCAGACCCGATGTGCGAAAGGTCCTCGAGATGAGCGGGTTCGCGAGCATCCTCAAGATCTTCGACGACGTGTCCGCGGCGGCGGCGAGTTACACGGCATGATCGGGACCGGGGGATCGCGATGACGGAGCGACAGGGGCGCCGTCGCCTCGCGGTGGTGATCGGAGCGGGGAGCGTCAAGTGTGCTGCCGCCTTGGGCATGCAGCGCGCCCTCCGGCGGGAGGGGATCGGCATCGACATGCTGGTCGGGTGTAGCGGGGGCGCACTGTACGCCGCCGTCGCGGCGCTGGGTTGGTCCGTGGAGGAGGCAACGCAGGCGACCATGCGGCTGTGGACCAGGGAGGTCACCGGGCGGCGGAACCGACTCGCCACCTTGCAGGCCATCATGCCGCGGCTGTTTCGCTTCAAGGAGACCTTCGGCATGCGGGACGATCGGCTCGTGCTGGAGCGGCTCCAGGCTGCGTTCGGGGACCTCACGTTTGCCGACACGCAGATTCCCCTGTACGTCACGGCGACGGATTTCCGGGACGGCGAGCAGGTGGTGCTGTCCGCGGGAAGCCTCAGGGACGCAATCCGCGCGAGCATTGCGATCCCGTTCGTGCTCCCGCCGGTCCGAATCGACGGCCGCCTCCTCATGGACGGCTATCTGTCGGATCCGCTGCCCGTCAACGTCGCGATGCGGGAGGGCGCGGACGTCATCCTCGCTCTTGGGTTCGAGGCCCCGTACCAGAGGAAGATCTCGACACCTGCCCGGTTCGCGTTTCAGCTCAGCTCGATCATGACGAACAACCTCCTGCGTTCCCGATTTGCGTTCCATACGGCATCGCACCACTCCGAGCTGATCGCGGTTGTGCCGGCGTTCACGCACCACATCGGACTGTTCGCGACCGAGCAGATCCCCTACGTGATCGAGGAGGGCGAGCGAGCGATGGAGCAGCACCTGCCATATCTGCGTCGTCTTCTCGCCTCGGATCCCGGGCCGTGACCGGTCCGGAGTCGGGGAGTGGAGCGGCCCGCATTCTCGTGGTCGACGACATCGAGGCGAATCGCGATCTGCTCGCGCTACGCGTCCGGCAGGAGGGACACGTGGTCGAAGCCGTCGAGAGCGGACCCGCCGCACTCGCGCTGCTGCACGAGCGCCCCTGCGATGTCGTGTTTCTGGACGTGATGATGCCGGAGATGAGCGGTACCGACGTGCTGCAGACGATGAAGGCGGATCCGGCTCTCGCAGCCATCCCAGTCATCATGGTCTCGGCGCTCGACGAGCAGAGCACCATGGCACGCTGCCTTGAGCTGGGTGCGGAGGACTACCTCCCCAAGCCGTTCAGCCCCGTCATCCTCCGCGCGCGACTCCGCTCCGCCCTGGCGCGCAAGCGTCTCCACGATGCCGCACAGCTGTACGCGCGCGGACTCGAGCGCGATCTCGAGATCGGGCGGCGCATACAGCAAGGCTTCCTGCCGGAATCGTTGCCCAAGGTCCCGGGTGTAGAGCTCAGCGCGCACCTCGCGTCGGCCCGCCAGGTCTCGGGGGATTTCTACGATGCCTTCCACGCCGGTGACGAGGGAGCACTGCTGCTCACCGTCGGCGACGTGTGCGACAAGGGCGTCGGCGCAGCGCTCTTCATGGCACTCTTCCGCAGCCTCATACGGGCGGCGGGTGATCCCCTGCACGGAGGCGCGGCTCGGATCGTCGGCGGACGCCGCTCGCTGGTGGCGCAGGCGATGCAGTCCGCATCCGGGCAGGAGCAACTCACGCGCATCGCCGGGTTCACCAACGACTACATCGCGAGGGTGCACGGGAGCTCGAACATGTTCGCGACCGTGTTTCTGGGCCTGCTCGATCCCGCGACGGGGGCACTCGACTATCTAAACGCTGGGCACGAGCCTGGCATCATCATCGGGAGGGATGGTCGGCTCCAGCACTTGCGAGGGACTGGACCCGCGTTGGGACTCTTGCCCGACATGAGGTTTGACACGGGCACGTTACTGCTCGAGCCCGGTGAAGCATTGGCCGTGTTCACCGATGGCATCGTCGAGGGCCGGAACGGCGATGGTGAGGCTTTCGGAACCGACCGGCTCGCCGCCGCTCTCGCCGGGTCGTGCAACGCTGCCGATGACGTACGGGATCGCGTGCTCGACGCGCTCGCGGCATTTACCGGTGGCGCAGAGACGGCGGACGACGTCACCTTGCTCGTCGCGCGGAGGACAGAGAGCTAAGTGGGCGGATAGGCGGATGGACGGAGAGATGGACGGCGCGTCACACATCGAAGATCGAAATGGGGGAGTATCGCAGCACGACATGGCGTGGGCAGCGAAGCTGGAGCCGGGATCTCGCTTGGCGACACCACCCAGCGCGTTGCACCTGGCGCGTCGCGCACGGAGCATCGGTTCCCGTTCGCCCGTCAACTCGCCATGCTGCGCGGAAAACGAACGATCGCCAGCCGAAGTACCACGCCAGCGAGCGCAAGGAGGGCCAGATACTGCGGCCACAACGTGCCGAAGCCCGCCCCCTTCAGAAAGACCGCCCGGATGATCTCCAAGAAATGCCGCACAGGGTTGAGCACGGTGAGCCACTGGAAGATCCGGGGCATGCTCTCGATCGGATAGAAGAACCCCGACAGGATGATCGCGGGCTGGAAGAACAGGAACATCGACAGAAAGGCCTCCTGCTGGGTCTTGGACACGGTCGAGATGAGGAGGCCGATCGCCAGGCCCGACAGGATATAGAGCACGGCGGCGGTCAGCACCACGAGCGGTGCGCCACGCATGGGGACTTCAAACCACATGATAGCGAGTAGCGTGACCGCCACGAGATCGACCAGTCCCACGACGGCAACTGGGAGCGTCTTGCCCAGCATCAGCTCCGTCGAGCTGAGCGGACTGACACGCAGCTGGTCGAGCGTGCCGATCTCACGCTCGCGCACGACCGCCAGCGCGGTGAGCAGCAGGCACATCAGCATGATGAGCATACCGATCACGGCAGGCACGTTGTAGACGCGGCTTTCCAAGTTGGGGTTGTACCACGCACGAGCTCGGAAGTCGATCCCGGGTGCGCTGGCATCGTCGCCGACGGCATACCCGATGGCAAACTCCCGCACGATCCGCTGGATGTATCCCTGCGCCACCGTAGCGCTGTTGGACTCGGTTCCATCGATCACGATCTGGACATCAGCTCGGCCGAGGGCGAGCTCCCGTGCGAAGCCCGTCGGTATCTCGATGCCGACGAGCGCATCGCCGTGATCGAGTGCCGTCACGAGGTCGGCCGGTCGCTGCGATCGACCCGCGATATCGAAGTATCCAGAGGCGGTGACGGCGTCGATCAACCGACGAGACGCCGCGGTCGCGTCATGGTCGACGACGAAGGTCGCGGTGTGGCGGATGTCGGTGTTCACCGCGTAACCGAACATCAAGAGCTGGATGATCGGCGACACGAAGATGATCGCTCGGGTGCGCGGATCACGCAGCAGCTGCCGAAACTCCTTCTTTACCATCTCGCGAATCCGCAAAGCCCGTCCCGATGTCACGCCATCTCCTTGTGGAAGACTCGGATGGCGAGCGCCACGCCGACCGCCGCGAAGATCACCATGGCGAGACCGTCGACCGCCAGCACCTCGATGCCGACACCCTTGAGGAAGATCCCCTTCGTGACCGTCACGTAGTACCGGGCGGGCACGATGCGGCTGATGGCCTTGAGGATCCATGGCATCGGCTCGATGGCGAAGATGAACCCGGACAACAAGAGAGCGGGGAGGAAGGTGGCGAGCATCGCCACTTGCGTGGCGAGCACCTGTGACTTCATCGCCGCCGAGATGAAGATGCCCAGTCCGAGGGCGCCAAGCAGGAACATGAAGGTCATCACGCCGAGTAAGAGCACGCTCCCACGGAACGGCACACCGAAGACGACGAGCCCGACGACGACGGCGATCGCCACATCGAAGAGGCCGATGGCGACGTACGGTACGAGCTTCCCGAGGATGATCTCCAGCCGGTGCACTGGTGTCGCGGCCAGCTGTTCCATCGTGCCGCGCTCCCACTCCCGAGCGATCGTGAGGGCCGTGAGCATCGCCGCGATGATCGACATGATGACGGCAATGAGCCCCGGCACGATCATGTTGCGGCTCTCGAGGGTCTCGTTGTACCAGATGCGCGTCTCGGCGTCGACGGGCAGCGTTAGGGTTCTGCCGACAAGCGTCGCCCGTGCGGAGAACCCGGCAACGATTGCTTCCGCGTAGTTCATCGCGATGGTCGCCGTGTTCGCGTCGGATCCGTCGAGCAGTGTTTGGACGGTCGCCGGGCCGGGGGCCGCGAGTGCGGCGGTGAAGTCGGGCGGGATGACCAGCACCAGCCGGGCGCGTCCTTCGGTGAGGATTGCATCGGCCTGCGCGAGACGGTCGAGGTAGCGGACGACGGTGAAGTAACCGGAGCTCTCGAATGACTCAATGAGCCCGCGGCTCGAGGCCGAGTGGCTCCGGTCGAGTACCGCGATGCTGATGTTGCGAATGTCGAATGTGATTGCGTACCCGAACAACATCAGCAACACAAGCGGCAGGATGAACGCCAGGTACATGCTGCGGGCGTCGCGCCGGATCTGGAGCATTTCCTTCCGGCTCACGGCGGCAAGGCGGGTCCAGTTCATCCGATCACTGCTCCACCCTCACGCCGCACCAGCGCAACGAATACGTCCTCGAGTGAGGGCTCGACCTCCCGCAGGTCACGGTATGTCCGGCCCGCCGCCGTGAGGGTCTCCGGTATCTCGCGCAGTGCGCGTTCCCGATCGGTGACCAATACGTGGATGGCGCGCCCGAACATGGCGGCCTCGAGTACGATGTCGAGCTCCTTCAACGCCTCGACAGCGCGTGCCGGCTCGTCCGCGTGTAGTGCGAGCAGAGGCTCATCAACCGATTCCCGGAGGCGCAGCGGCCGATCGAGCGCGATCAACCGGCCTCGATTCATCAAGGCAAGTCGATGGCAGTACTCGGCTTCTTCCATGTAGTGCGTGCTCACGAAGACCGTCGTGCCCGCGCCGGCTAGGTCGTAGATCAGGTCCCAAAACTGCCGCCGGGAAATCGGGTCCACGCCGGACGTCGGCTCGTCGAGGAACAGGATGGGCGGCTGGTGCAGCACGGCACAGCCGAGCGCCAAGCGTTGCTTCCATCCGAGGGACAGCTCCATG
>JBDHDN010000041.1:0-14397 GCA_039591485.1 Gemmatimonadota bacterium | reverse complement strand
ACGATCGTCGGGCAGGTCTCGCCCAACTGGGTGACCACCCGTCTCGACTTCCTGGTCAATTGGGCGCGCTCGAACTCCATGTGGCCGATGCCGTTCGGCACCGCCTGCTGTGCCATCGAGTTCATGGCGACAGCCGCGAGCCGTTACGACCTCTCTCGGTTCGGGATGGAACGGATGGGCTACACGCCGCGCCAGGCCGACGTGCTGCTGTGTGCGGGCCGCCTGCCGTTCAAGCTCGCGCCGGTGATTCGCCGGATCTACGATCAGATGCCCCAACCCAAGTGGGTCATCTCGATGGGCGCCTGCGCCTCGTCCGGTGGCATCTTCGACAGCTACGCGATGGTGCAGGGTATCGACACGGTCGTGCCGGTGGACGTGTACGTACCGGGCTGTCCGCCGCGGCCCGAAGGCCTGCTCTACGGGATTCTGTTGCTCCATAAGAAGGTGCGGGGGGAGACGATGGCCGACCCTGCGTTGCGGCGGGAGCGACCGCTGATGCCGGGCGATCTGCGCATTCCGGCGCGGCTCATCGACGAGTTGTCCGAACCTTTCGGCAACTCGATTCACCAAACCCGTTCCGCGTAGGTCCCGTGAACGCGACTGTCGATTCCCTACGGCGTGCCTTCGGCGACAAAGTGGGGCGCGCGCTCGTTTCGTGTGGCCAGACGATCGTCTATGTCGACCGCCCCAGTCTCGCTGAGATCCTCCGCTGGCTCAAGGAAACGCCGGACGAGGACTACACGTTCCTCGTCGATATAACCGCGGTGGAGTACCGCGATCCGGAGCTCCCGCTCGAAGTGGTCTATCAACTGCGCTCACTCGCGCGCGGTGCCGAGCTGCGAGTGAAGGTCGAGTTGCCGAAGGAGGGCGCGCTTGAGGTCGAATCTGTCGTCCCCGTATGGCGCGCCGCCGACTGGCTCGAGCGTGAGGTCTACGACATGTTCGGTGTGACGTTCACCGGTCACCCGGATCTGCGCCGATTGTTGATGTGGGAGACGTACTCGGAGGGCTATCCGCTGCGGAAGGACTTCCCACTGCGGGGGCGGTTCTCCCGGGCCGAGCAGGTGCGGCGGGCGCTAGCGGCCAATCCCGAAGCCAACTACTCCCTCGAGGAGCTGTCGATCGCGCAGGCGCAGTACGATCTGCCGTCTGACATGCGCGAGCGACTCGAGCGTGGCGAGCGGGGCAGCATTCCGGAACCGAAGGGCGAGCGACATGGCTGAGACGCGCACGGTGGACCTCGAGCTAGCGACCACCGGTACGGATGCGCACGGCCGGCCCGTGCGGATTCCCGTGGGCGTGGCGGGTGCGGCTGAGCCCGATCTCACCGCGGAGAGCATGCTGCTGAACGTAGGCCCCCAGCATCCGGCAACGCACGGCGTACTGCGGCTCGTGGTGCAGCTCGATGGCGAAGTGGTCCAACGGGTGGTGCCGCACATCGGCTACTTGCACTCGGGGTTCGAGAAGCTCGGCGAGTACCGCCACTACAACCAGATCATCCCGCTGACCGATCGTACCGATTACCTGGCACCAATGGCAAACAACGTCGCGCTTGCCATGGCAGCCGAGCAGCTCATGGGGATCGAGATCACGGAGCGGTGCAAGGTGCTCCGCGTGATCGCCTGCGAGTTGAGTCGGATCATCTCCCATCTCGTGTGGCTCGGAACGACGGCCATCGACATCGGGGCGTTCACTCCCTTCCTGTGGACCTTCCAGGAGCGTGAGAAGGTCTACAATCTCCAGGAGGCCTGGACGGGCGCCCGCCTGACGACGAGCCTGACGCGGGTCGGTGGGATGATGGCCGATATTCCGGAGGGGTTCGAGCAGCAGCTCCGCGACTTCTGCGGCTTCTTTCCGAGCGTGCTCGACGAGGTCGACCGATTGCTCACGCGCAACGGCATCTGGATCTCGCGTACGCAGGGAGTCGGTGTACTGACCGGAGAGGAGGCGATCGACTACGGCCTGTCGGGACCGATGTTGCGCGCAAGCGGCGTCGCGTACGATGTGCGACGCGATCGGCCGTATCTGGACTACGAGACCTACGACTTCGATATCCCGGTGGGACAGCAGGGCGACGTGTACGACCGCTACCTCGTCCGCATGGAAGAGATGCGGCAGTCGGTGCGCATCCTCGAGCAGGCGCTCGACCGCCTCCCGGACGGACCGGTGAACGTCGCCGACCCGCAGGTGATCTTGCCGCCCAAGAGCGCGGCGATGAACGACATGGAGGCCATGATCTTCCATTTCAAGCAGGTGATGGAGGGTGTGCGTGCTCCGGTCGGAGAGGTGTACTTCGCGATCGAGAACGGGAAGGGTGAGCTTGGCTACTACTTCGTGTCCGACGGCACGGCCAAGCCGGTGCGGTGGCGGATCCGTCCCCCCTCGCTCCTCAACCTCGCGGCCCTGCCGAAGATGGCCGAGGGGCATCTGTTCGCCGATCTGATCGCAATCAACGCGAGTGTGGACATCGTGATGGGGGAGATCGACCGCTGATCGGAGCGGCCTTCGAGAGTCAACAGGCGAGAGCGATGCACGAGACGACTGCGTACGAGCCGGTCTTCACGGGCGAGCACCGTGAGCGGCTCGACGAGATCATGGGGCGGTACCCCACGAAGCGCGCAGCTTTGCTGCCGGCGCTGTGGATGGTCCAAGAGGCGCGGGGGTGGATCTCCGACGATGCGATGGCCGAGGCCGCGCGGGTGCTCGAGCTCAGCCCGGCATACGTCAAGGGCGTGGTGACGTTCTACACGATGTATCACCAGCACCCTGTCGGGCGCCACTTCATCCAGGTGTGCACGACGACCCCGTGCAACATCTGCGGAGCGGAGGACGTGGTGGGAGCCTTCCTGGATGCGACGGGCTGCCGCGAGCTGGGTGCGACCTCACCGGACGGCCGGTTCACCGTGATCGAGGTCGAGTGCCTCGGGGCGTGTGGATTCGCGACCCCTGTCTTGATCGACGACGACTTCATCGAGAGTGTGACGCCGGACGCCGTGCCGGAGCTCCTTGCGAGGTACCCGTGATGGCCGTGCGGGTGAGGGTGGTGGCGGCCGAGGGGAGGCGATAATGGGCTATCCGCACAGGCCGCACGAGCGGGAAACCCCCGTCCTCAGCGAGCACTTTGGTGCCGCCGAGGCCCGTACCTACGATGGGTGGGTCAAACGGGGGGGGTACCGGGCCCTCGAGCAGGCCCTTGGCATGGAGCCGCAGGCCGTGATCGACATGGTGAAGGCCTCGGGGCTACGCGGTCGAGGTGGGGCGGGGTTCCCCGCCGGCGTCAAGTGGGACTTCATGCCGAAACAGAAGTCGAAGCCCCACTATCTCTGCTGCAACGCCGACGAGTCGGAGCCTGGGACGTTCAAGGACCGGGAGATCATGCGGTGGACGCCGCATGCCCTGATCGAAGGGTGTGCAATCGCTGCCCACGCCATTCGGGCCGAGACCGTGTACGTCTACATTCGCGGCGAGTTCACGGAGCCGTTGCGGATCATGCAGGCCGCGCTCGACGAGGCGTACGCGCATGGAGTGCTGGGCAAGAGCGCGATGGGCAAGGGGATCTCTATCGACATCTACATCCATCGCGGCGCCGGCGCATACATCTGCGGCGAAGAGACGGCCCTCATGAACTCGATCGAGGGCCGACGGGGCAACCCGCGCATCCGGCCGCCGTTTCCCGCGGCGGTGGGTGTGTTCGGCATGCCGACGACCATCAACAACGTCGAAACGCTCACGTCGGTCTCCCACATCATCACGCGGGGTGCCGACTGGTACAAGGGCCTGAGCCTGTCCAACCCGAAGAGCACCGGTACCAAGTTGATGAGCGTGTGCGGCCATGTGGCGCGGCCGGGCAACTACGAGATCACGATGGGGTTTCCGATGAAGGACCTCATCTACGAGCTGTGTGGCGGCATGCGGCCGGACCACGCGCTCAAAGCGGTCATCCCGGGCGGCTCCTCCGTGCCGCTCCTGAATCGGGAGGAAGCGGAGAGCTGCCTGCTGGACTACGAGGGAGTGGTCGCGGTTGGATCGATGCTCGGATCGGGGGGGATGATCGTCTTCGACGACAGCACCGATCTCGTCTACCAGATGATGCGGATCGCGAAGTTCTACGCGCACGAGTCGTGCGCGCAGTGTACCCAATGTCGTGAGGGGACTGCCTGGACCGTACGGATTCTGCAGAAGATCCTCGCCGGCGAGGGCGAGATGAAGGACATCGACCTCCTGCTCGATCTCGGTGAGCAGATGACGGGCAAGACGATCTGCGTGCTATCGGACTCCTGCGCTGCCCCGGTCGGGAGCGCCATCAAGAAGTTCCCCGAGGAGTTCGAGGCATACATCAAGAAGGGCGCGCGGCGACCGGCCGCAGCGCTGGTGTGAGGGCGCATGGCGGAGATGGAACTCGTGACGTGCACGATCGACGGCCTGGAGGTCTCGGTTCCGAAGGGAACCACGATCCTGGAAGCCGCCAAGCAGGCCGGAGTGCTCGTTCCGCACTACTGTTACCACCCGGGACTTCCGGTCGCCGGCGTGTGCCGCATGTGCCTCGTGGAGGTCGAGGGCATCCCGAAGCTCCAGATCGGCTGCGCCACGACCGTCGCCGACGGGCAGACCATCCGGGTGAACCAGTCGGACGAGGCGCGACGCGCGCGCCAGGGTGTGCTCGAATTCCTGCTCATCAACCACCCGCTCGACTGCCCGATCTGCGATCAGGCAGGTGAATGTGAGCTGCAGAACTACGTGTTCCAGGAGGGCCAGGCACGGACGCGCTACACGCCGACGTTCGCCAAGCGCTTCAACCCCGTCGAGGACTTCGGCGGCGACATCCTCTATGTGCCCAATCGGTGCATCCTCTGCACCCGGTGCGTCCGCTTCATGGAGCATGCGGCGGGGGAGCCGATTCTGAACGTTTCCGAGCGGGGAGATCGCGCGTTCATTGGCATCCACCCGGACCATGAGCTGGACCATCCGTGGTCGGGCAACGTGGTCGATCTCTGTCCCGTGGGCTCCCTGTTGTCCAAGGACTTCCTGCACAAGGCTCGGGCCTGGGAGCTCGACCACACGCCGGGCGTGTGCACGGCCTGCTCGCAGGGGTGCAACGTGAACGTGGACACGCGCGGGCACTCCGTCGTCCGGCTGCGACCCCGTCCGAACCTGGCCGTGAATCGGTACTTCGTCTGTGACCACGGTCGACTCACTTACCGGACCATGAATCGCGGTGACCGGCTGGAGGCGCCGCTCGTGCGGGACGGTGGCGAGTTGGCGGCTGTGGACTGGGACCACGCGCTCGCACGTGCGGCGCAGATTCTCAAGGGCTCGACCGGCCGTGCCGTGGTTCTGGGAAGCCCCTTTGCGTCCAACGAGACGCTCTATCTGGCGCAGCAGTTGCTCGATGGATTCGAGGTCACGGCCGCGTTCCGGGTGGAGCGGGTCGACGGCGACGTGCCGCTGGCGGGTGTACCTGGGCTGGCGCTGCGCGGTGAGCGAGCGCCGAACGTGGCCGGTGCGACGGCGCTGGGATACAGGGAGGCATTCGACGACGCGCTCCGCGCCGTCGACGGTGCCGCGGTCGTGTTGGTGCTCGACGACCCGCTCGAGGGCGTGGACCGCTCGCAGCTCGAAGGGGCGGGCAACGTGATCTACGTGGGTACGACGCTACCGGCTGCCGCGCGGGCGGCGCGCGTGGTCCTGCCCAGCACGAATGTGGCGGAAGAGGATGGGACGTTCGTCAATCGCGACCGGCGGGTCCAGCGGTACCTGCAGGCGAAGCCCGCCCCCGGCATGGCTCGGCCCGCCTGGTGGATCCTGGGCGAGTTGGCTGCGCAGCTGGACATGGGTGAGCCGCCCGCGACCGCGGACGAGGCATTCGAGCGCCTGGCGGATGCCGTGACTGCGTTTGGCGGCCTGTCCTACCGCCGACTGGGAATGTTAGGGGCCGTCTTGACGGGGGGAGCGACGGCGGGGGTGACGCCATGACGCCCGAGTTGAAGGGGTATCTGCTCGTGACGGGAATCAAGGTGACGATTCTCTTCGCGGTCTTGTTCCTGATGATCGCCTTCGTCACCTGGATGGAGCGGCGCGTTGCTGCGTGGATCCAGAACCGGATCGGCCCGAATCGGGTCGGGCCGTTCGGGCTGCTGCAACCGATCGCCGATGGACTCAAGAACTTCGTGAAGGAAGAGCTGTTGCCGGGCCAGGCCGACCGCACCTTGTTTATCCTGGCGCCGGCCATGGCGTTCGTGCCATCGTTGCTGCTCTTTGCCGTGATCCCGTGGGCCTCGCCGCTGCCGCTCGCGTTCGACGTCACCCTCCCTCTCCTCGGGCGATTCGTGCACGCGGGGGAGGTTCCCATGATGGTCGCAGATCTCCCAATCGGCTTCCTGTTCATCCTCGCCATGTCGAGCCTGTCGGTGTACGGGATCGTGTTCGCCGGGTGGTCCTCGGGCAACAAGTACTCCTTCTTGGGCGGTCTTCGGTCGAGTGCTCAGATGGTGAGCTACGAGATTGCACTGGGCATGAGCCTCATCGCGCTGCTCCTGGTGGCGGGCAACGTTCGGCTGACTGCGATTGTCGCCCTGCAGCAGGAGTGGACCTGGCTCATCCTCCCTCTGACGCTGGGATTCCTCCTGTTCGCGATCTCCGCGCTTGCGGAGAACAACCGGCTCCCCTTTGATCTGCCGGAGGCAGAAGGCGAGTTGGTCGGCGGCTATCACACGGAGTACAGCTCGATGCGCTTCGCCATGTTCTTCCTGGCGGAGTACGGCGCACTCATCACGATGTCGGCGCTGATGGCGACCTTCTTCTTCGGTGGCTGGGACATCCCCTTTACGACCTGGGACGATGGGGAGCCGACCGTCCTCAAGACGCTGCTGACGCTCGGTGCATTCCTCGCGAAGACCTTCTTCTTCATCTTCTGCTACATCTGGATTCGCTGGACCCTGCCGCGGTTCCGGTTCGATCAGCTGATGGCACTTGGCTGGAAGGTGATGCTACCGGTGGCTCTGGCCTACATCATGATCGTGGCGACGGCAGTGTGGGCGTTCGATACGATGGGGCTGGCACTCGGGGGCGCCTACGCCCTGGCGATGTTCGGGCTCAACGTCGTGCTGCTGGTCCTGCTGCTCTGGGGCATCGACCGCAACCGGATCATCTGGGGGCAGCGGCTACAGCGCGAAGGGAGAGCGTGATGGCGATCGGTGTGAAGGTCGTGGTGCGGCCGGACAAGGAGGTCAGCTACCTCCGGGCCACGCTGAAGGGGATGGCCATCACCTTCCGCCATCTCCTGCAGAAGAAGTTCACCATGCAGTATCCGGAGCAGATCGCCGAGGAGGAGTGGTCGCTGTCGCCCCGTTGGCGGGGCACCCACCGCATGCTCACCGACGAGCAGGGCCGCGCGAAGTGCGTCGCCTGTGGCCTGTGCCCGCAGATCTGCCCGGCCAATTGCATCAAACTCGTGCCGGGTGAGGACGAGCACGGGTTCCGCTATCCGCTCATCTACGAGATCGACGAATTCCGCTGCGTCTTCTGCGGCTACTGTCAGGAAGTGTGCCCGGAGGAGGCGATTCACGTCGGGGTCCACTACGAGAATGCGGAGTACGAGCGGGAGCGCTTCGTCTACGATCTTGAGCGGCTGTGTGCGCAGACGCATCCCGTCTCGTCGCTGTGGGATCCGTCGGATCCCAGGGGTGAGTGACCGTGACCCAAGTCGAAGTCGTCTTCTGGATCTTTGCGGTCGTTGCGATCGGCTCGGCGTTCCTGTGCATCACTCGCAGGAGCCCGGTGGCGAGCGCCCTCTGGCTCGTGGTCACGATGTTCGCCCTCGCGGCGATCTTCGTGCTGCTCGACGCCCAGTTCATCGCCGCGATCCAGGTTCTGGTGTACGCCGGCGCCATCATGGTGTTGTTCCTCTTCGTGATCATGCTGCTGAATCTTGGCCGGGATCGCACGAGCGACATGCTGGGCTGGGTCGGACGGCTGGTGATGTTGGCCGTCGCGGGGTTGCTGGCGGTGGAGCTGTGGGTGCTGGGTCGGATCGCACCGCCGGAGGGCGTGGTGCGATCGGGTGAATCCGTGGCACGGCTCGTGGAGGAGCAGGGAGTGGTGGGCATGATCAGCGAGCCGCTCTACCGTTCCTACCTCGTGCCGTTCGAAGTCACTGGCATGCTACTGCTCGCGGCAATCGTCGGAGCGGTGGTACTCGCAAAGAGGCATGTCTGATGCTGCTGGGACCGTCGCTTTCCGTCTCGGTGATCCTGTTCAGCCTGGGCGTGGCCGGCGTGCTGTTTCGGCGCAATGCCATCATCATCTTCATGTGCATCGAGTTGATGCTGAACGCGGTGAACCTCTCGTTCATCGCTCTCGCGCAGCAGCTCGGCCGTGAGGGCCAGGTGATCGTCTTCTTCGTCATGGCTGTCGCCGCTGCCGAGGCGGCGGTCGGTCTGGCGATCATGATCGGGATCTACCGGCACAAGAGCTCGCTGAACGTGAAAGAGTTCAACCTGCTGAGGGGCTAATGCCGGTTTCCGTCGGGTGGGTGTGGCTGGTCGTGGTGCTGCCGTTCGCGGGGTTCGTGGTGAACGGTGCACTGAGCTTCCTGCGACCCGACGCCAAGCGTGCCGTCAGCACGGTCGGTGTCGGCGTGCTCGTGCTCTCGTTCCTCGCGGCCGTGTGGGTGGCCTCCGGCGTGTTCGCCGCACCGCCGCACGGGCACCCCTACGTCGTCACGCTCTGGTCCTGGATGCCGGTGGGAGCGCTGCAGGTGGATGCCGCGTTCCAGGTAGACCAGCTGTCGACCGTCATGATGCTGGTCGTGACGGGGGTGAGTGCCCTGATCCACGTCTTCAGCGTCGGCTACATGCGGGAGGACCCGAGTTACGCACGCTACTTCGCGTACCTCAACCTGTTCGTCTTCTTCATGCTGATCCTAGTGCTCGGCGCCAGCTACCCCGTGATGTTCGTCGGCTGGGAAGGGGTGGGGCTCTGCAGCTATCTGCTGATCGGCTTCTGGTACGAGAACCGGGCATTCGCCAACGCCGGCAAGAAGGCGTTCATCATGAACCGGATCGGGGATTTCGGCTTCCTGATCGCGATGTTCCTGATCTTCCAGGCGACCGGCAGCCTGGTGTTCACCGACGTGTTCGAGGCGGCACCGCAGCGGTTCGAGGTCGGCGGCACGACGATCACGCTGATCACCTTGGCGCTCTTCCTGGGGTGCACGGGCAAGTCGGCGCAGATTCCTCTCTTCACGTGGTTGCCGGATGCCATGGCCGGCCCGACACCGGTCTCCGCGCTGATCCATGCCGCGACGATGGTCACCGCCGGTGTGTATCTCGTCGCGCGCTCGAACGTCCTGTTTGCTATGGCCCCGGTCTCGAGCTTCGTGGTCGCAGCGGTGGGGGCGGCCACGGCCCTCTTCGCCGCCACCATCGCGCTCAAGCAGTGGGACATCAAGAAGGTGCTTGCGTACTCCACCGTCTCGCAGCTCGGCTACATGTTCATGGGCGTCGGGGTCGGTGCGTACGCGGCGGGGATCTTTCACCTTACCACGCACGCCTTCTTCAAGGCGCTCCTGTTCCTCGGATCGGGGAGCGTGATTCACGCGTTGCATCACGCCTACCACGCGACACACAGCCACGAGGACGCCCAGGACATGCGCAACATGGGTGGCCTGCGGCGCTACATGCCGTGGACGGCCGGCCTGATGTGGGTCGCGACGCTCGCGATTGCGGGCGTGCCGGGATTCTCGGGGTTCTTCTCGAAGGACGAGATCCTCGCGATGACGTTCGCGCGCGGCCACGAGGCTGTGGGTTTTTACGTGCTCTGGGGCGTGGGAGCGATCGCGGCGCTGCTCACCGCGTTTTACATGACGCGGATGATGCTCTACGCCTTCCACGGGCCGAACCGCACCGGCGCGGATGAGGAGCCGCACCTCCACGAGGTGCCGTGGGTCATGACCGGACCGCTGATCGTGCTCGCGCTCGGCAGCGCGCTCGGTGGCTTGCTCAACCTGCCCGCGGTCCTCCCCGGTGCGGGATGGTTGCACCACTTCCTGGAGCCGGTCACCGAAGGCAGTGCCGCCTACTTGCCGGAACTGCACCTCGAGCACGGTACCGAGTGGACACTGCTCGGGCTCGCAACGCTCATCGCTGCCCTCGGCATTCTCGCCGCATGGCAGCTCCTCAAGCCGGCCCGACTGCTGCCGGCTCGGGAAGCACCCGCTGAATCCGGGCTGCAGAAGGTGCTCCTGCGCAAGTGGTACGTGGACGAGGTGTACGACGCCATCGTAGTCCGTCCCGTGATGTGGCTTTCCCACCGGGCGCTGTGGCGGGGCGTGGACGTCGGCGTAATCGATGGACTGTTCGTGAATGGCTCCGCGACCGCCGCCCGTGCGGTGGGGTGGATCGGCAGCCGGCTGCAGTCGGGCCGGGTCGGCATGTACGTGTTCTTCTTCGTGCTGGGCTCGATTCTCGTGCTCCGCGCGCTTCTTCGGTAGAGACGATGAACTACGGCGACTGGGTTCTCGATCTGCTCCTCGCGTTTCCGCTGCTTGCGGCGCTCGGCGTCCTCATGAGCCCAGCGGCGGCGGCGAAGCGCGTGGCGCTCGTCGGGGCACTGATCGAGTTCGCGCTGTCGGTGCCGCTCTGGTGGATGTTCGAGCCTGGGACCGCGGCCATGCAGTTCCAGGTAGTGCATCCCTGGATTCCGGCATGGGGCATCATGTTCAGCCTGGGCATCGACGGCATCTCGCTGTTCATGGTACTGCTCACGACGTTCACCATGCCGCTCGCAGTCCTGGGATCATGGACCTACATCACGGAGAAGGAGCGGGCCTACTACGCGCTGCTCCTCGTCCTGACGACGGGCATGCTCGGCGTGTTCGTTGCCCTCGATCTCTTCGTCTTCTACGTCTTCTGGGAGATCATGCTCATCCCGATGTACTTCATCATCGGGGTATGGGGAGGCGGGCGGCGACTCTATGCCGCCATCAAGTTCTTCCTGTTCACGTTCGTCGGCTCGCTCCTGATGCTCGTCGCGATCCTGACGATGTACTACATGGTGGGCCGGGCGAGCGGCTCGTACTCCTTCGCGTACGTGCACCTGCTTGCCAACGTGGGTGCCGTGGAGCAAGTCGCCTTCTGGCTGTTCGCTGCGTTCGCCCTGGCTTTCGCGATCAAGGTCCCGATGTTCCCGTTCCACACCTGGTTGCCGGACGCGCACGTAGAGGCGCCGACGGCCGGGTCCGTGGTTCTTGCGGGCATCCTCCTGAAAATGGGAACCTACGGGTTCCTGCGGTTCGCCGTGCCGTTCTTCCCGCAGGTGGCCTTCGATCCGACGGTGACCACGGTCGTCGTCGTCCTGGCGGTCGTCGGGATCATCTACGGGGCGTTGGTGGCGATGGTCCAGCCCGACTTCAAGAAGCTCGTGGCCTACTCCTCGATCAGCCACCTCGGTTTCGTGATGCTCGGCATCTGGGCGCTCACGCTACAGTCGGTGGAGGGCGCCATTGTCATCATGATCAGTCACGGCATCTCCACGGGTGCGCTCTTCTTCCTCGCCGGCATGCTGTACGAGCGAACGCATACGCGAGAGATCGCGGCATACGGCGGGATAGCACGGGTCGTGCCGGCGATGGCCGCGGTCCTGACCGTCGTGGCCCTGTCCTCGATCGGAGTGCCGGGCACGAATGGCTTCATCGGCGAGTTTCTGGTGCTGCTCGGGTCCTTCGGCGAGTACCCCTGGGCGACGGCGGTCGCTGCCACGGGAGTGATCTTCGCGGCCATGTACCTGCTGCGCGCCCTGCAGCGTCTGATCTACAACAAGCTCGACAAGCCAGAGAATGAGCGCCTGCCGGATCTATCGCCGCGGGAAATGCTGGTGCTGATCCCGCTGCTGGTCTGTATCCTCTGGATCGGTCTCTATCCCCGCCCGTTCCTCAAGCGCATGGAAGCCTCGGCGCAGGCCCTCGTCGAGCAGGTGCGCGGATCGGATGCCAGCACGGTCCTGCCGCGCGCCCCGGAGGTGTCGGAGTGATCCCCTCGGAGTTCGACCTCAGTCAGTGGCAAGGCCTCACAGCCGCCCTCGTTCCGGAGCTGTTCCTCGGGGCTTGGACCCTCGTGCTGACGCTCGTCGCGGCCTGGCGGCACAAGGCCGACGATCAGCAGGCCGTTGGCGTCCTCACGCTCGTCGGCCTCGTGGCCACGCTGCTGCTCGTGATCTGGTACTGGCGCTGGAATCCGCAACCGAGCGGAATCGAGCTGATGATCGCGGTCGACGGGTTCCGCTGGGCCACGGCCGCGGTGTTCTTGATCGGAGCGATCCTGGCGGTGCTGCTCTCCCTGTCCTATCTGGGTCGTGAGCGCATCAACATTCCCGAGTACTACGTACTGATCGCGCTCGCGACGTTGGGGATGATGGTCATGGCGGGGAGTGCGGACCTGATCCTGGTCTTCATCGGCTTGGAGCTGATGTCCCTGTCCGTCTACGTTTTGGCCGGCATCGACCGGCGCAGCGTGTTCGCGGCCGAAGCGTCGCTCAAGTACTTCCTCCTCGGCGCCTTTGCCTCAGGGTTCCTGCTCTACGGCATCGCGTTGATCTACGGGGCGACTGGGACGACGAACCTGACACTGATGTACGTGCAGATCTCCGATCTGGCCTTGCAGTCGAACACCATGCTGGTGGCTGGCGTCGCCCTGCTGCTCATCGGCTTCGGGTTCAAGGTCGCCGCGGTCCCGTTCCACATGTGGACGCCCGACGTGTACGACGGTGCGCCGACGCCGATCACGGCCTTCATGGCGGCCGCCGTCAAGGCGGCCGCCTTCGCCGCCCTGATCCGGGTTCTGACGCAGGGCTTGGCGCCGATGGCCGAGGTGTGGACGGATACCGTGTGGTGGCTCGCAGCCATCACGATGGTCGTTGGGAACATCGTCGCCCTCGTTCAACGCCAGCTCAAGCGGATGCTCGCATACAGTTCCATCGGTCATGCTGGCTATCTGTTGGCAGCCGTGGCCAGCGGCTCCGACCTGGGAGCGGCGGCGTTGCTCTACTACGTGTTGGTGTACACGCTGATGACCGTCGGTGCGTTCGGCGTGCTGGTCGCCGTCGGAAGGGATGGCGAGCGCGAGACCCTCATCGACGACTTCAACGGACTTGGGGCGCGCCGGCCGTGGCTGGCGTTGGCCATGACGGTGTTCATGCTGTCGCTGCTTGGATTTCCGGGCACGGCCGGTTTCATCGGGAAGTGGTACATCCTATCGGCTGCGGTCGATGCGCATCAGGCTTTGCTGGCCGTGATACTCGTGGGTGCCAGTATTCTGTCGGCCGGCTACTACCTGCCGGTGATCATGGCCATGTACATGAAGCCGCCGACCTCAGACGAGTCGCACACGGAGATTCACATCGCGCCCGCGAGCCGTTTCGTCATCGGGACAGCTGCCGTGTTGCTCGTCCTCTTCGGCCTGTGGCCGAACCAGGCGCTCGACATCGCTCGGGACGAGAGCCGGGCGCTGCAGCCTAGCGTGCTGGTCACCGTATCCCGCTGACCTCGGGGGACGAACCCGTCCCCCCGGGACCCTACTCCGAGGGGAACTCATGCACGTTCCGGGGTTCATCTTCAGGCAGTATGACATTCGCGGCGTCGTCGATGAGGAGCTGACGGCGCCGCTCGTCCACGCCGTGGGGCGTGCGCTGGCGACCACCGCCCGCCGCCGGCTCGACACGACACCACGCCTTGCGGTGGGCCGCGACAATCGGCCGTCAGGAGAGCTCCTCGCGCGAGCCGTTCGTGACGGCATCGCGCAGGCCGGAGGTGTCGCCGTCGACGTTGGCATTCTTCCGACGCCCGCACTCTACCTCGCCCTTCACCAGCTCGATGTCGACGGTGGCGTACAGGTGACGGGCTCTCATAATCCGCCCGAATTCAACGGGCTCAAGATGGTCGTCGGCGGCGCCACGCTCTACGGAGAGGACATCCAGGAGCTCAGGCGTATGATCGAGGAGGACGATCTCGACGCGGGGCACGGGCGGCTCGAGGCCGACCATTCCGTGCTCGGGCGTTACGTGGATGCCATCGTCGATCGGAACGGTCCGATCGCGCGGCCCGTCAAGGTCGTGGTGGATTGCGGGAACGGGGTGGTCAGTCTCGTCGCCAGTGCTGTGCTCACCGGCATCGGCGCCGATGTGGTGCCGCTGTTCTGTGAGTCCGACGGCACCTTCCCGAACCACCATCCCGATCCGACGGTTCCGGAGTACCTCGAGGCGCTTCAGGCCGCCGTGACGGAGCACGACGCGGAGCTGGGCATCGCGTTCGACGGCGACGGCGACCGGATCGGGGCCGTGACGGAGGACGGAGCAATCGTCTGGGGCGATCAACTGCTGGTCCTGCTCGGGCGGGACCTCGCCGAG
>JBDHDN010000040.1:0-14402 GCA_039591485.1 Gemmatimonadota bacterium | reverse complement strand
GAAGTCGCCCAACGTGTCGTCGTAGTAGTAGCAGATGTACGCCGGCGTGATCTCATCGGTGGAGATGTTGTCTCGCAGGGGCAGCCGAAGAGGATATGACAAGTCCTCACCTGCAAGCTGGCGGCGGACGGCGCTGGCATCATCTACGAGGAAGAGTACCCGTCCCGAGAACCGTACGTGGTCCGGGAGCCTCTCCACGGGGCGTTGTTTGAGACAGTCGATCATGAGCGACGAAAGTTGTCGGGTCCGTTTCGGGGAGGCAAGCACGTCGGTATGATTCCTGTAATGCCGTACCGCAGCTGTCTGACCCTCAGCGCCTTCCTGCCCGCGATAGTCCTGCTTGCGGCGAGTCCGATCGCGGCGCAGGAGACGGTCGCGCCGTCCCTGTTCGAGCCGCTCGCGGCCTTCGCGTCGCGCGACATCTCGGAGAGTTCCGGTGTCGCCGTGAGCCGGCGGCATCCGGGACTGCTGTGGACGCACAACGATTCGGGTAGCGACCCCATTCTCTTTGCCGTCGATCTCGCAGGGCACGAATTGGGCCGGTTTGTTGTGACCGGCGCCAGGTCTGAGGACTGGGAGGACATCGCGCTCGGGCCGTGCCCGGAGGAAGACTCGTCATGCCTCTTCATCGGCGATACCGGGGACAACGATCAGAGGCGCGACGAGGTCTCAATCTACGTGTTACCGGAACCAGATAGCGTTGGCGGTACCCGTGCCGTGGCAGCGCGTCGACTCAGGGTTCGCTACCCCGACGGACCACAGGATGTCGAAGCGCTGGCGGTCACTCCTGCCGGGGACATCCTGCTGGTTACCCGAGGACGGCACGGGCCGATCCGCACGTATCGCATCTCACGCGACGAGCTCTCTGCCAAGAGCACCCGAGCGGCTCGATGGCTGGACCTGGGGATTGAACCCCAGCTGATGGTCGGCAGACTGGTGACGGGCGCGGCTGTTTCGACTGACGGGTCAACACTCGCGGTGCGCACGTATACCGAGCTGTACTTCTTCGATCTGACCAATCAACCAGGAACTGCGCGGCGCATTGGCTCATGTTGGCTTGGGCTCAAGGAGCCGCAGGGAGAGGCCGTTGACTTCCTCGACGATAGCACACTCGTGTTTACGAGTGAGGCCGCGCGCGGCCGTCGCGGAGGGATATCGCGCGTGCGCTGCCCTGTGTATCCCGTGCGGTGAATCCGCGATGTGGCGTCGAATCCTGACCCATGCGGCAGTAGGCACCGTGCTCGTGTTTGGTGCCGCGCCTATGCCAGCAGTCGCACAGCAGCAACCGGTGCGAGGCGACACGGCAGCTATTGCCGTGCGGATGACCGATCTGATGGCAGGCGTAGTGGAGTTCTTCTCCCACGACGCGCTGAAGGAGCGACGAGTGGGGAGCCCCGGCGGTCTCGCCGCCGCGGCCTTTCTGGCTGCCCAGCTTGCAATGCTTGATCTCGAGCCGGGGGCTGACGACGGTTCGTTCTTCCAGCCGTTCAGCGCCTCCCTCGTGGAGTCGGAAGGAACACTCGTGCTTGGTGGCTCAGGACGAACCGCGACCCTCGCCGTCGGACGCGACCTCGTCGCGTGGCCGTCCGGAGACGATCAGACGGTGTCGGTGGACGGTGCGCTCGTCTACGTTGGCTACGGTATCGCAGCCACCGAATACGGTTGGAACGACTTTGGTGACGTGCCCCTCGAGGGGCGGATTCTCGTCGCACTCGCTGGCGATCCCGGAGTGGCCGATACTGCGCGGTTCAGCGGTTCCGCCGGGACGCCGCACGCGCTGCTGGATGCGAAGCTGGCGGAGGCAGCACGCCGCGGAGCGCGAGGGTTCATACTCCTGCACGACGGCGACTGGGGCGTTCGGGAGTGGGATACGATATCCCGCCTTTGGTCGGGGCCGACGGTCCTCAATCGGTTGAGGCACTCTGGGGAGCTCGGATTCGCTGCGATCATGCCGCTCGAGCGATTCAGGGATCTGGTTGCCCAGTTCGGCAGAGACGCGCAGGTGCTGGTTCGACGTTCAATCACGCCC
Organism: Gemmatimonadota bacterium; assembly: GCA_039591485.1. Taxonomy (GTDB): domain Bacteria; phylum Gemmatimonadota; class Gemmatimonadetes; order Gemmatimonadales; family GWC2-71-9; genus JAOTVV01. The sequence continues at coordinate 12,373 of JBDHDN010000040.1, read as the reverse complement.
GGCTTCCAGCCGATACCGCTCGGTATCCATGCAGTCATGCAGTTGCACAGCCGGATAGAGCCCGCGGCGGGCACCAACGTCGTCGCACGCGTTGCTGGCCATCCGGCCACCGACGGGGCGGAGGCGGTGGTCATTACGACCAGTTATGATTGCGAAGAAGCTGACGATCCGGCCAGTATAGCCGTCCTCCTGGGGGCAGCCGGCGCGATTAAGGCTCGAGGTGCGACACCGCGCCGGTCGGTGTACGTCGCCTTCACCGCGGGGTGCAGTCCTGCGCAGGTTGGAAACGCCGCGCTCGCTGCGCGTCCACCCGTGCCGCTGGAAAGGCTCACAGCAGTAGTTGGCGTGGCGCACGCTGGAGCCTACTCCGGCGACCCGTCGGGAGCGGTGTCTGCGCTCGATGCGGATGAGGCCGGGTTGGAACGGACGCTTGCTGCTGCGGCAATGCAGGGCGGGACGTCGATAACCGAGTGGCGTGGTCGCCCGGCGGAGCGACTGTCGGCCCCGCACACCGCGTTTGCCATCTTGGGCGTACCTGGCTTGACGGTCAGTGCCGGGCCCTCACCACCGTCTGGCCCCGGGGCCAGTGAAACAGCGACCCACGATTGGTCCATGCGGGCGGCCGTTCTCGCCAGGCTTGCGCACCTCCTCGCGAGCACTGAGAGTCGTCCGCAGTGGAGTGGCGAGTCAGCCTACCGCCGCGCATGGGAGCGGCTGGAGCGCCGTCGGCTCCGCGGAGCGGGGCAGTGAGGACCTCAAGCCACGCAATACTGGCCCGGCGCCGGGATTCTTGGTATGTTCTGCCGCTGCCCGTCGCCCTGATTCAGCCAGGAGCACCGACGTTGGATCTTCCAACAACCCACCGTGTTCCCGCCACCTGGCTCCGCCAACATGCGAGCGCACCGATTCGATGGCGGACCGTCACAGACATCCTCCCCAGCGGTGCCGCCTCGCATGCCGACATGCTCGTCCTCAGGGAGGAAGTCACTCACTACAAGCGAGTTACGCAGACCGCTCGCAAGCAGCGGACGAACGGCACATGGGCCGGCAACATGCTCGGGCTCGCACCTGCGAAGAGCCAAGGAGTCAGCGACGTCGGCACAGTATCGCAATACCGTCATTTGGTTGAGCTGGGCGTTCCGAGAGATGAGCGCCCGTTCAGGCTTGCGGATCGGACATTCTACCGCCTGCTCTCGCGAGACGAGGACCCCAAGCTCCTGTTCGAGTTCGAGAAGGCGAGCAAGGGAAACGAGGAGTTCGCGATTTGGGCCCGGGATTTCCTGCGCGCGGGTGCGGCGGCGGCGTTGGCGCATGCCGGGCACGTCGACGATCCCCGCGTGCGCGGCGCGGCACATCGAATCGCATCCGGTGTCTCCGGCTTCCTGAGAAGCGAGTTGTCCGAGAAGCCGCTCATCCGCAAGGGATCGCGGACAATCCTGCATCCGGACGCCTATCCTCCGACGTTGTTCTCGGTGGCAATCATTGCGTACATGCCCAACCTCCGCCGGGAACGTGCTGGATTCGTCGAACGGCTGGGGCACTTCCTCAGCCAGCCGATGACCAAGCGGACATGGGTGGTGGCGCTTGGGCGCAAGACGGTCAAGCCGACGTTTCACTTCCTCGGGGATCCCCTTCGCGCGGACTCGGCGGGCAATCCGAAGGATCTTCCCTTCGCCCTGCACTGGATCGAATTGCTTGCGCGGATGGGCGCGCTCAACCAGTCCCCCACGGCAGTCCGCATCCTGGGCCGTTTGCTCCGAGATTGCGACGGCAACGGCGTGTGGAGCCCCAAGAACCTGCGTGGTTTCGCCAAGAGTCCCTCCAAGCTCGCCGATTTCGCGTTCCCACTCGAATGCGACGAGAAAGATGCTGACAGTCGCAGGGTGGACGTGACCTTTCGCCTGGCGCTCATCGCCAAGCTCGCCGGCTGGGACCTCGAGTTCGTCTAGAGGCTTCTTCGGGCACCGACGCTGTTTCAAGCGAAGGCGATTGACGGGCCCAAGAGTAGTAGCATAGACTACTCCTATGAATGTGCTCGATCTGACTCCGTTCGGATTCACGCCTACGGAGACCGCCGCCTACGTAGCGCTGCTCGAATCAGGCCCGTCATCTGGCTACGCGATCGCCAAGCGACTTTCGGTGGCGCGGGCGAACGCCTACGATGCTCTCCACGGCCTCGTCCGCAAAGAGGCCGCGCACGTCACCGGCGATGCACCCGCTATGTACCGGGCTGTACAGCCTCAGGCCGTGCTCGCCCGAATCGTGCGCGACACATCCGCCAGTCTGGCAGCACTCGAACGCCAGATCGACACGCTCTCGCCAGCGGCTGAGCCGGGAACCGTACCCTTCATCGGCAGCGCTGAGTTCAGCGGGATACTCCTGCGACTGGCCGTTCGAGAGCCCGGCTCCGTGCTACTCCTCGCCAACCCTAGGGATCTCGCGGACACCCTCCCCGTGTGGAGGGCTCGTGCAGCTCATGAGCGTCCGACGGAAATCTGGTGCGTCGGAGAAGCACCGGCAAACTTCCCGGTGGAACTCGCTGGGTCCCTCGATGTGGAGAGCGTACGGGGGATCCTGGGAGAGGAATTGACGATCGCCCTCACGCCATCAGCCGTTGTCCTCGGCCGTCCCGCTTCAAACGGTCCAACCGGGTTCTGGACGTCCGACCCGACGCTCGTCAGCTGCGCACGAGGGGCATTCCGAGCTGTAACCCGCTGACAGCGTTGACTGCGCAAGCCAGATTTCTCAGATTCCACCACACAACCAAATGGATGGTTGATCTTGTCCGACAGCTCGACTTCTCGACGGGAACTCATCGAAACTGCCGCGAGAGAGGAGTTCGCCAGACTCGGGTTCCACGGAGCCAGGGTGGAGCGGATCGCTCGGACTGCCGGGGTCAACAAGCAGTTGATCTACTACTACTTCGGATCGAAGCGAAACCTCTACGAACACGCACTCCGTGAGGCCGCCGAGAGCCTGCGCGTGGCACCTTCCGAGCGACGACGAATGCCGGGTTCGCCAGCCGAGCGTCTTCGCCGACTGCTCGACAAGAGTATGGAACGCGTTGCCGCGAACCCGGAGATCTTGCGGGCAGCGTTGCTTTCCGGAGATGGCGAGGCGAACACCAGTCGCCAGGCACTCGGTGAGTTGGCTGACGAGTTCGCGCGCGAGGTCTCGCGCGGGCAGGGCCTGGGGTACTTCCGTGACGATGCCGACCCCGGCATGCTCGGGCTCCAGGCAGCGGCGCTCGTGCTCGGATGGGCCGCGATTGCCGCCGACCCGAAGAGGAACGACCGCCGACTGGACCGGGCGACCTGGGCGGGAGAGTCGGCCGACCTACTCGGTCGGTCGCTCGCCTGGTGACGCGGCCACGAACCGGAAGCGCCCTGGTTCGCCGCCCGACTCAGCCGCGGAGTGCTGCGGCTTCGGCGTCGGCCATCTCGGCCTCCGGATCCGGTTCCCGACGCAACGCGTGCTCGAGCACCTCCCGCAATGTCTCGACCGGTTGGGCCGTGATCATGCGCCGCTCATCCTCACTCAGGTCCTCAAGGTCGGCGAGGTTCTCATGTGGAAGGATGACACTCGTAATGCCTGCCCGGCACGCTCCCAGCACCTTCTCCTTGACTCCGCCGATGGGGAGCACCCGGCCTGACAGCGTGATCTCGCCCGTCATCGCGATGTCGTGACGCACGGGGACGCCGGAAAGGGCGCTGACCAAGGCGGTCGCCATGGTGACGCCTGCGGACGGCCCATCCTTCGGAATCGCGCCAGCTGGTACGTGGATGTGCACGTCCTTCTCGGAAAACGCCTTCACCGAGATACCCAGTGAGCTGGCGTTCGACTTGGCAAAGGTGAGTCCGGCCTGAGCCGACTCCTTCATGACCTCGCCCAGCTGGCCGGTCAGCACGAGATTCTCCCTGCCCGGCATGATGGAGACCTCGACGAACATGATGTCCCCCCCCGCGGGCGTGTAGTACATGCCTGTGGCAATCCCCACCTGATCCTCGCGGCTCGCGCGCTCCGGATGCACCGTGGGACGACCGATGAGCCCCGGGACATCGTCCGGGCCGACATCGATGTGATCGACGTCCCCTCCGGCGACCTTCCGAGCCACCTTTCGCGCGATCTTGCCTATCTCGCGCTCGAGTTGCCGCACGCCGGCCTCGCGAGTGTAGCCCTGGATCAGTTTGCGAATCGTGTCGTCCTGCAGCACCAGCTCCGTCTCACCCAGTCCCGACTCGCCGAGCTGCCGTGGGACCAGGTATTGCTTCGCAATCACGAGCTTGTCTTGCTCCGTGTACCCCGTGAACTCGACCGTTTCCATGCGATCCAGCAGGGGGGCGGGAATGCTCTGCCGGAAGTTCGCCGTTGCGATGAACAGCACCTCCGACAGGTCGAACGGGACGCCCAAGTAGTGATCCGTGAAGGAGTCATTCTGTGCGGGATCGAGCACTTCGAGCAGCGCAGACGCGGGATCTCCCTGGAACGACACGCCGAGCTTGTCCACCTCGTCGAGGAGGAACACCGGGTTCTTGGTGCCGGCCCGCTTCATCCCGTCCATGATGCGCCCCATCATCGCACCCACGTAGGTGCGCCGGTGACCGCGGATGTCCGCCTCATCCCGCGCTCCCCCGAGGGAAATGCGGATGTACCGGCGGCCCATCGAGCGCGCAATCGACTTGGCGATCGATGTCTTACCCACACCCGGGGGGCCGATGAAGAGGAGGATCGACCCCTTGGTCCCGCGATCGTCTTCATTGCCGACGGCTCCGCTCAGCCGTTCGTCCGGCGCACGCTCCTTGAGCAGCTGGCGCACCGCCAGGAACTCGAGAACCCGATCCTTGACGTCCTTCAGTCCATAGTGGTCCTCGTCGAGAATCCGCGCGGCTTCGTGCAAATCCAGATGGTCTTCACTACGGATGTTCCATGGTAGCTCCGCGATGGTCTCGAGATACGTGCGGATGATCTGCGATTCCATCGAGTCCCGTCCGGATCGCTCGAGCCGGCGCAATTCACGCTCTACCTCCTCGCGAACACCTTCGGGCAGTGTGAGCTTCTGGATCCGCTCACGGAGCTCTTCCACCTCCGCTCCGGCGTCCTCGTCGCCCAGTTCCTTACGAATGGCCTTGAGTTGCTCGCGCAGGAACATCTCCCGCTGCCGCTCGCCAATCTCCTCCTGCACCTTCGACTTGATGTCCTCTTGGGCTTCGACGAGTTCGAGTTGGCGCTGCACGTGAATCAGCACACGGCGCAATCGCTCCTCGACTCCCCGCGTTTCCAGCAACGCCTGACGCTCCTGCGGGGTGATGTCGATATAGCCAGCCACGAGGTCGGCAAACCGCCCGGCATCCTCGACACCTTCGAGGACCTGCTCCACGACCTCCTGCGGCAGGCCCATCTTGAGCCCGAGGTCCGTCGCTCGCTCGCGGACTTCCCGGTGGAGCGCCACGAACGCCGCGTCTTCCGCATCGAGCGGCGGTAGATCTGGCGCCTCCTGCACGACAGCCTCGATGAACCCCTCGGCATCCGAGTATTGGAGCACCGCAGCGCGATACTCACCGTGCAGCAACAACTGGATACCGCCGAGTCCCCGCTGGACCTGGCCGACACGAGCAACGGTGCCAGTCGTGTACAGCACCTCGGGGGTCGCCTGGTCAACGTTCTCCCGCTGGGCCACGGCGAAAATCAGCTTGTCCTCACGCTTCATGGAGGCTTCAATCGCGCGAAGGGTGGCTGGCCGCCCGGCACCGATCGGCGTGGTGACCCCAGGAAACATCACCGTCTCCCTGAGCGGGAGCACCGGAAGTCGCAACCGTCCTGAACGCTCTGGCATTACCTCACCTCGGGTTCGAACGAATAGCGTCGAAACGCCTTCCCATCGTCATGAAGACGTCGAAGGGGCAGGACCCATGCCGCCACAACCGGCCAGATCCGCCACCACGCAAGAGGAACGCCCCCATGGGCGAACGGGGTTCCTGTCGAAACTACGGGTGGAGAATGCGGCCTGCCAGAGTGGCGCGAGTCAGCCAGCCGTCCTGGCGGGGTGTCAGGGAGCCTGCGGGGCGACGTTGAGCAAAGCGCGGAGTTCGGACTCGGTCAGCTGCTCGAGGAGGCCAGCGCGAGCCTGCACTTCGCGCGCGGCCTCGGAGCGGTCCGACTCGCACTCGAAGCGAATGATGTCCGCGGGCTCCGGAAAGGAGCGCTTGGACTTCTTGGTTGGCACCAGTCCGGAGGTCCGCCCCACTCGTTCCACCGACCACCGACGTCCCGTGTCGTCCGTCACCCACCGCATCGCATTCTCAGTCGGGTAGGTCCCAAGGTTGCCCCGCTATTAGGCGTACGTTAATCTATCCCCCGTCTGGAGCATATGCTACATGGCAGCTGGGGAACAGGGACAACTTGCCTCTCGCCTCGCGGATGTTCTCGCCGGATCATACGAACTCGAAGGTGAGGTCGGCCGGGGAGGCATGGGCATCGTGTTCAGTGCGCGCGATGTCAAGCTGAAGCGTCGCGTCGCCATCAAGGTTCTTCCTCCCGAACTCGCGTTTCGTGAGGAAATCCGCAAGCGGTTTACGCGCGAAGCCCAGACGGCTGCCAGGCTCTCGCATCCCCACATTGTTCCGATCCACTCGGTCGGTGAAGAGGCCGGGCTCGTCTATTTCGTCATGGGGTTCGTGGACGGCGAATCCCTGGCGGCCCGTTTGCGACGCCGGGAGCGGCTGCCGGTCGAGGAAGCTCGTCGCATCATGAAGGAGACGGCCGACGCACTCGGACTGGCGCATGCGATGAGCGTCATCCACCGGGACATCAAGCCCGACAACATCTTGCTCGAAGGCACGCGCCGGCGGGTGATGGTCACGGATTTTGGGATCGCCAAGGCCCTCTCCGACATCGGCAGTGGCACGCTTACTGGTACGGGAGTCGCGATCGGCACGCCGGCCTATATGAGTCCGGAGCAGGCTGCAGGGGAGCGTGAGATCGACGCGCGGAGCGACTTGTACTCGCTCGGCGTGGTCGCGTACGAGATGCTCACGGGTGAGGTACCCTTCAAGGCGCCCACCGTGGCCGGGATCCTGCTGAAGCAGGTGACGCAGCCCGTCCCGAACCTAACCGAAATACGGCCCGATTGCCCAGAGGAGCTGGCCGCGACGGTGAGCCGCTGCCTCGAGAAGGAGCCGGAGATCCGCTGGCCAACCGCGGACGCGCTACGCCGGGCGCTCGAGGGGCGAGCGTCCGCGCAGTACCGCCCCCGGTCATCCCTCTCCCGACGGCCAACGAAGCGGCCGGTGAGCTCGACGCGTCCGCGCCCTCCCGTTCGGAGCCAGGATGGTGACTGGTGGGAGTGGTTCGAGCAGGGCGGTCGGCATCAGGACCGTCATCGGCAGCGCGCCCTGCGTGAACAGCGGCGGGAGTCCAGAGAGCCCGAACCGAAGACAAAGGACTCCGAACCCGGCATCGTCAGGAAGTTCCGATCCAATTTCGCCTCGTACGTATCGGTGAACGGCGGACTGCTGCTGCTGAACGTCTACACCGGCCTCGGCGATCCGTGGTTTCTCATACCCTCCGTGTTCTGGGGGATCGGTCTCGCGTCTCAATACGGCAAGCTCTGGTCATCGGGCTACAGCATGCGGGATGTACTGAACCGCCCTCCGGCGGACGATGCGCTGCCTCCGCCCTCCGGCGTCGCGCACGGCGCTCAGCACCAGCTCCCGGCACCCACCAGCGGGGATTTCGGGAAATTTGCCGGGCAACTCGAGCAGATGCGAAAGGACCATGCGGCCATCGTCCGGCTGGTCGATCGGTTGCCAGAGGCCGACCGAGCCATGTTGCCCGACGTCGTGCCGACCGTGAATTCCCTGTTCGAGCGGGCCTCCGAATTGGCGCGGATGCTGCAACAGATGGAAGGCAACGTCGACCACGATGCCATGGACAGTCTGGACGGCCGCATCGCCGCGCTCGAGCAGGAAGCAGAGAACCCCGAACGCGACCGACGCCTCGACCTGCTCCGGCGGCAGCGGGAAAGTCTCGCCGAGTTGCTCGGACGCCGAGGCAAGGTGGAAGCCCAGTTCGAGTCGTGCGTGCTCGCCGTGCAGAATGTGCGCTTCGATCTGCTCCGACTCCGCTCGGCAGGTGTGCAGGAAGTGCTCGGTGACCTGACCTCTGCCACCCAGGCGGCACGCGCTATGCGGATCGATGTCGAGGCCGCACTCGATGCGGCGGGGGAGATCCGCGAGGCGCTTGGACGCGGCCGGTCGAGGTAGGACGATCCCACAAGGCACCGCGGCCGTTCGCGCGCCCCTGAGCGCCGCTAGAACGCGACAACTTCCCGCATCGCCCGGTGTAGATCCGCGACCTGCGGTAGGATGACATCCTCCAAGTCCGGCGCGTAGGCGACGAATGTGTCGCGCGAAGCCACCCGTCGCACGGGAGCGTCCAGCCAGGGGAAGAACTCGTCGGCGATTCTGGCAGCGATTTCCGAGCCGTAGCCCCAGGAGAGCGAGTCCTCGTAGGCAACGATCACGCGGCTGGTCTTTCGTACCGAACGGCCGATCGCTTCCCAGTCTACCGGACTCAACGAGCGGAGGTCGATGACTTCGACACCCACCCCGTCGCTCTCTGCGAGTTGGTTCGCGGCAACGACCGATCGCTGCACGACCGCACCATACGTGACCACAGTGAGGTCGCTCCCTTCACGGGCGACCCGTGCCTTTCCGAAGGGGATCATGAACTCGCGGCCTGGATACGCACCCTTGTTGTAGGTCTGCCGGTAAAGGTGTTTGTGCTCCAGGAAGATGACCGGATCGTCACAGCGGATCGCCGTGCGGAGCAGGCCGTTCGCGTCCAGTGCGGTTGCCGGGCAGATCACTCGCAGTCCGGGAACGCCGGTGTAGATCGCCGCACCGGTTTGTGAGTGATAGATCGACCCACCTTTGAGGTACCCGCCGTACGTCACGCGTACAACGACGGGACAGCTGAACGCGTTGTTACTGCGCCACCTGAGCAGGGCCAGCTCCGAGCGGATCTGGTGATACGCTGGCCAGATGTAGTCGAAGAACTGAATCTCGACGACCGGCTTGATTCCTCGTGTCGCCAGACCCACTGCGCGACCCACGATGTTCGCCTCAGCCAGAGGGGAATTGTACACGCGGTCACTGCCGAACTTGCGTTGCAGGCCCCATGTGACCTTGAACACCCCACCTTTGCCCTTGACCTGCTCGATGTACTTCTCGCGCGAGACGTCCGCGATGTCCTCGCCGAACACGACGATCCGCGCATCGCGCTCCATCTCGTCGCTCAGACACTTGTTGAGCAGATCGACCATCGTGGTCGGATCACCCTCGAACCCCGGCTCGTCTTCCGTGTCGAACGCGTCCGAGGTCGGGTCGACATCCGGCGCATAGACATACCGCTCGACGGTATCGGCTGCCGGCTGTGGGGACGCCAACGCGACTTCCGTCGCAAGCTCTACGTCCTCGACGACCCGCTCGGTGATCTCCGCGATCTCCGCCTCGCTCGCCACGCCATCCTCGATCAGCCTGGCCGGAAATGTCAGAATTGGGTCGCGCTGCGCCTCGGCGCTACGTTCGTCGTCGGGCTTGTAGTGCAGCTCATCGTCCGAGAGCGAGTGGGAGTACGGCCGAATCACGTCGGCATGGATCAGTGCAGGTCCTTTCCGTGCCCTGCAGTGGGCGATTGCCGATGCCAGGACCTCGTACGACACGATGGGATCACAGCCATCCATGTCGTCGACGTACAGGTTCGGGAAGCAACCCACGAGACTGGAGATCGAGCCACCCGCTGTCTGGATCTCTACCGGGACCGAGATGGCGTAGCCATTGTCCTCGATCAGGAACAGCACCGGTAGTTGGAGGTTGCTGGCCGTGTTCAACGCCTCCCAGAACTCCCCTTCGCTGGTTGTTCCGTCGCCGGAGGTACACAGCACGACCTCGTCCCGCTGCATACGCTCTGCGCGGTCCGGGATACTCTCGATTCGCTCGTAACGCAGCCAGGCTTCGGCACAGCCAACGGCGTTCAGGTACTGCGTGCCCGTTGGACTGGAGCTACTCACGATGTTGAGATCGGCACGACCCCAGTGTGAGGGCATCTGCCGCCCACCCGAGTTGGGGTCATCCGCCGCCGCGACCGCCGACAGGAGCATCTCCGTGGGAGTCATTCCCAATGCGAGACAGAGCGCGCGGTCTCGGTAGTAGGGGTAAAACCAGTCGTATCCCGACTTGAGTAGCTTACCTGCCGCCACCAGCACAGCCTCGTGCCCGGCACCGGAGATTTGGAAGAAGATCCTGTTCTGCCGCTTGAGCTGGATTTCCTTGTCATCGAGCGCTCGCGACAAGAGCATCAACCGGTACATATCCAGCAGTTCCGCCTTGTCGAGGCGCGAGGTACGCTTGCGCCGGCGCGCGCCGTCCGTACCGGTCGACTTCTTCGTGCGGGAGGCCATGGCGGCTAAAGATATCGGGTGATCAGAGCTTCGTCAGCCGGCGGAGCGCATTCAACTTCTCGAGCGCGGACTTCGAGTTCTCGGCATCACCAAGCGTGACGAGCACGTCCCGGATATCCAACAGGACCTCGAGAATGAGCTGCTCGCGCTGGAACGATGCGTCGAGCTGCTGCATGCGGGGGCGATCCTCCTCCTCCGATGCCTGGTTGTATGCCTCGCGGTAGACTGTCTCCAGGTTCGTCAGTATCCGTTCTCTGGGCCGCACCGTCGTCTGCTCCTCGGTTGGAATCGTGCGCTGTGGACTCTCAGTCGCCGTACCACATCCCCGCAAGGCCACTCGGGACCTTGGGGAAGAAGTAGGTGGACTTCGCCGGCATCACTTCGCCGGCGTCCGCCACGGCCAGCACGCTTTCGACTGCCGTCGGGTTGACGAGAATTCCGGCCGCGGCCCTGTCGTGCCGCACCACGTCGATGACCTCGCCGACATCCGCCGAATACTCCACCCGCGCGTCTCCCCCGGCTGCAACGCGGAGCTTCTTCACCACGAGCTCGTCGATCCGCATGATGTCCAGTGAGGCGACCGTTGGATGGAGCCCAGTCACGATGTCATCAAGCTTGGCACCGCTCTTGAGCAGCATCGCGAACGCGGCCCCCGGCGGCACGACCACGATGCATGCCGTTCCCCGTGGTTTGAGAGCCGTGAGCTCTTCGGCATAGTCCGCGCTCAACGGTAGTTCCTTGATCTGAAACCACTCGCGGAACTTCGCCTCCACGGTGAGGCGGTCGAGGCCAGCGCCCGTGATGATACGGTGCGTCGGGCGCACCACGAGTCCCGGGTCACTCAGCGGGATCAGGAGCACCGGGACCCGTGAGGCATGGTCGTTCTCCCCATGGTACGTTACCGCCGTCTCGTACCGGTGATGCCCGTCGGCGACGTAAGCGCCCGTGTCTCCCGCCGCCGCCGCGATTTCCTCCGCGGCAACCCCACCGACCACCCAGACCGAGATCTGTACCCCGTGCAGCACGGCGGTCGTGAGCGGCGGATCCACCGTCACCTGCTCCAGTGCCCTCCGCAGCACGGCTTCGCGGTCCGGAACGACCATGAGAAGTTCCTCGAACACGAAGTCGGTCGCCCGCAAAAGAGCGAGTCGATCCTCCTTGGGCCCCTCGTGTGTGCGCTCATGCGGCCGTACTCGTCCGTGTTCGAACGGCTCGACCGCCATGGCCCCGATCACCCCCGTGCGTACCTGCGCCTTCCCTTCGGGCCAGGCGAACTCTTGCCGTACGACAAGCACGACTGGCTCGCCTTCCTGCAGCAAGACACGGTCTGCAAACCACCGCTCGAGGAGATCGCGAGCCCGGGTGTAGCGCTCCGGTTCGTCACCCTGCGGCAGGATGAAGTGCACGACATTGTCCGGATCTGCCGCGGCGAGCCGTTCCCGTTCCTGCGGGGACACCACGTCATAGGGAGGCGCGATCCGGCGCCGCAGGGATGTCGGATCCGCGTACCGCACGGCGTGAAACGGGACGACGAGCTGGGGGCGATCCGGCGCGGTCGTCACGGGGTCCTCTCAGCGTACGTCATCGGTCTCTCCCTGCGTACCACGGTCGCGCTGCGGTGTGCGCTTCCTGCAGCATGCGACGGTAGGAATCCAGTCGTGACGCCACGATCTCCCCACGCTCGGTCGCCGCTCTCACCGCGCAGCCCGGCTCGTGCAGGTGGCGACAATCATCGAACTTGCAGTACCCGACGTATGCGCGGAACTCCCGGAACGCTGCCTCGACTTCAGCTCGCTCCAGCCCCCACAGCCCAATATCTCTCAGCCCCGGCGTGTCGACGACGAATCCCCCGTGTGCAAACGGGTACATCTCCGCGGCGACAGTGGTGTGCCGGCCGCTGTGCGACCGGCGGCT
>JBDHDN010000039.1:0-15597 GCA_039591485.1 Gemmatimonadota bacterium | reverse complement strand
CGTGACCACGGTGGTGCACGTCACCGAGGGGCCGGCGAGCCAGTTTCCCGCGCTCTACATCCCCGTGATTGCCGTGTCGAGTGTGCTCATGCCCTTGGCATCCAGCTTGCTCGTTACGGCGCTCGCGAGTCTGCTGTATCTCGCGGACATCGTGCTGTGGTGGCAACCGGTGCAGCTCTCAGCGGCGGTGTGGCTGCAGGTCGCGGTCTTCGTCGCAGTGTTCATCGCGACCGGGCTGCTGGCGAGCCGCATCCGTGTCGTCGGGGCGGAGCGAGAAGTGCTCGAACAGGAAGTCCAGCGGCTCAGGCTCGAAGCGAGCGACATTCTGCAGAATCTCCGGAGCGGTGTGCTCACGGTCGACGGCGCACGTGTGCTCGTGTTTGCCAATCCTGCCAGCATGGAGTTACTCGGTTTGAGGGATGAGGATGTCGGGCGTCCGCTCGACGCCGTGCTTTCGTCCCGCGCACCCTCGATCGTGGAGGCGATCGCACGCACCCAGGCGACACGGCAGCGGAGCGTCCGCTCCGAGGGTGAAGTCCGCGTCGACGACCGGGTCTTTCCCATCGGCGTCACGACGACCTGTATCGACTCCGACGACACCGAAGGCGTGCCGTCCGTCACGGCGATCTTCTCGGATATCTCCGACCAGAAGCGCATAGAGGCGCTGCATCTTCGGGCTGAGCGGCTCGAGGCGGTGGCCGAGCTGTCGGCCTCGTTGGCGCACGAGATCCGCAACCCGCTCGCATCGATCCGATCGTCCATCGAGCAGCTCGCCGGGTCGTCACGGGCGACCGAGGACGAGCGGGTCCTGGCCGGCCTCGTGCTGCGGGAGAGCGACCGGCTCAGCCGGCTGCTCACCGAGTTCCTCGACTTCTCGCGCGTGCGGGTCGCCAAGCGTGAGCGACTCGATGTCGGCCAGGTTGCCTGGAAGGCCGTCGAGGTCGTACGCCAGCATCCGGACTGTCCGGCGGATGCGACCGTCGACATGCGCACCGTGCCGGCGGAGGTCGAGGGAGACGAGGACCTCCTGCACCGCGTGATCGCCAACCTGGTGCTCAACGCCGTGCAGGCATCGGGTGCCGGCGCGCATGTGGTCATCGAGGTGCGGGAGGCGCATCCGGAGGATCTGCCACGCGGCGTGGTGCTCGGCCCTGCCGTGCTGCTGCGCGTCAAGGACGAGGGGTTGGCCATCGTGCAGCGCGCCGTGCAGGCCCATCGCGGTGTGGTGTTCGTCGATTCCGTTCCCCGGGCCGGTACGACCTTTTCCGTGATCATCCCCTCGGTTGGCACCTCGGAGGTAGCCGCATGAGCGATCGCCCGTCCGTTCTCGTGATCGACGACGAGAGCGGGATCCTCGATACCCTGCGCATCCTGCTCAAGAACCGCGGATTCGAGCCGAAGACGGCTCAAGGTGGGAAGGCGGGACTCGCGGCGCTGAAGTCGGGTCGGTGGGACATCGTGCTCACGGACATTCGCATGCCGGGCGTGTCCGGGAACGACATCCTCGAAGCCGCCGGCGAGATGGATCCCGAGCTTCCCGTGATCCTCATGACCGCCCAGGCGACGCTCCAGTCTGCCATCCAGGCGGTCAACGAGGGAGCGTTCTATTACATCCAAAAGCCGTTCTCGAATGACGAGCTGATCACGATCCTGCAGCGAGCAGCCGAGCAGCGTTCGCTCAAGACGGAGAACAAGCAGCTCAAGCGAGAGATTCGCCAGCGAGACCGGTCGCGCTCGGTCGAGCCGATCGGCGGTGCGAAGTCGTTTCGCGACGTGCTGCGACTGGCGCAGCAGGTGGCACCGACCGAATCCACGGTCCTCATCTTGGGCGAGAGCGGCACGGGAAAGGAAGTCGTCGCCCGGTACATCCACGAGCTGTCCCAGCGATCGGACGGCCCCTTCCTCTCGATCAACTGCGGTGCGCTCCCGGAGAGCCTGCTCGAATCTGAGTTGTTCGGGCACGTGAAGGGCTCGTTCACCGGCGCCGAGCGGAACAAGGAGGGCCTCTTCATGGCAGCGCGGAGTGGGACGTTCTTCCTCGACGAGATCGCGGAGACGCAGCCCTCCACGCAGGTCAAGTTGCTGCGTGTACTCCAAGAGCGGGAAGCGCTGCCGGTTGGTGGCACCGAGCCCGTGCCCGTCGACGTGCGCATCATCGCTGCGACGAACAAGGACATCGAGCAGGAGATCAAGCGCGGCAGCTTCCGGTCGGATCTGTACTACCGATTGAACGTGATCGCGCTGTACCTCCCACCGCTGCGGGATCGCCCCGACGACATCCCGCTGCTGGCCGAAGCGTTCCTGCGCCGGCTCGGGGAGCATCGCGGAGAGCCGCCCAAACGCCTGTCGCCCGAAGCACTCGCGGTCGTGAGCGAATACCGCTGGCCGGGCAACGTGCGGGAGTTGGAGAATGCGCTCGAGCACGCGATCGTGCTCAGCCCCGGCGAGACGGTGGAAGCGCCTGCCCTGCCGGAGCGCGTGCGCACGCCGAAGGGCGATCCGCTCGTATCGGACCGTCCGATCGCCAACCCCACGCTGGAGGCGATCGAGCGGGCCTACATCATGTGGGTCCTGCAATCCGAGAACGGGAACAAGAGCCGCGCGGCCGAAGTGCTGGGCATCGATCCCTCGACCCTGTATCGCAAGCTTGCACGGTATGAAACTGACCAGGCATGAACGGCGGTTTCACGGTTCGGTGCTGCCGGCGTCGACGGACGAGCTGGTGGTGTCGGCCGTCATGCCGGTGTACAACGAGGAAGCGACGCTCGAGAACGCCGTGCGCCGCGTCCGGGCGGTGCACCTCAACATCGAGATCGTCGCGGTCAACGATGCATCGCAGGACGGCACGGCTGAGATCCTCGATGCGCTGCACCGGGAGGGCGTGGTCGATCGGGTCATCCACCAGCCACACAACCAGGGTAAAGGCGCCGCCGTTCGCGCCGGCATCGCGGCGGCCACCGGGCACGTGATCGTCATTCAAGACGCCGATCTGGAGTACGATCCGCGCGAGTACGTCACGCTGCTCGATCCGATTCGGCAGGACAAGGCCGACGTCGTCTTCGGGTCGCGCTTTCAGTCGGGACCCCGTCGCGTGCTCTACTTCTGGCACTCCGTGGGAAACCGATTCCTCACGCTCCTCTCGAACATGCTCACCGATCTCAACCTGACCGACATGGAGACCTGCTACAAGATGGTCCGGGCGGACCTGCTGCGGTCGCTCCCGCTCACGTCGGATCGGTTCGGGATCGAGCCCGAGCTCACCGCCCGCCTCGCTGCGGCGGGAGCCCGGATCTGGGAAGTGCCGATCAGCTACAGTGGCCGCACCTACGCCGAGGGCAAGAAGATCAACTGGCGGGATGGTGTGGCGGCCATCTGGCATATCCTCCGGTTCAACCTGTTCCCACCCGACGCCCGCCGTTCGTGACACGGGCGCTCGCGCGCGGGCTGTGGGTCGGGATTGCCGCCGGGGCCATCCTGCCCATGCTGCCGCTGCCCAGTGCGGTCGGCGGGAGCGACCGCGGACCGATGTGGTCGCCCCACGTGTCGTCGTGGGTGATCGGGATCGTGGTCGTCGCTGTCTTCGGCGTGATCGCGGCGCGCCTGGCCACGCGTCTGCCCGAACTGCCCCGCCGGTCGCTCGTCCTGTCGGATCGGGCGTTGGTCGGCACGGCCACCATCGGTCTCTTTGTCGCGATCCTCGTCGCCCAGCAGCTCCTGTTCGCGAGGAACCCGCTGTTGGTGGACGAGATGGCGCAGCTGCTGCACGCGCGGGCCGTGGCGAGCGGCCGTCTGGCGCTGCCCGTGCCCGAACCGCTCTCGGCGTTCCTCTCGACGCACACGTGGGTCACACCCGCCGGGTGGGTGTCGCAGTACCCGCCCGGTCAGCTGATCCTGCTCGCGGCCGGATTGCTCGTCGGGGCCGTGTGGCTGGTGAACCCACTCCTCGGGGCGCTTTCGACGATCGCGGTGTACTGGACGGCCCGTGGCTTGTGGGGGCGCGGAACCGCAGGTGTCGCCTCGGTTCTGTGGGCGCTGTGCTCCTGGGCGCTGTTCATGTCGGCCACGTACATGAACCATGTCGCCGCGGCGGCACTGGCGCTCGCGGCGTGGGCAAGTGTGTTCGGGCCGCACCATCCTCGCCGCCACCACTGGCTGCTGGCGGGGGTGGCCCTAGCCTGGCTCGCCGCCATCCGCCCGCTCGACGCGGTCGGTGCAGCGGTGCCGATTGGCGTTTGGATGCTCCTGCGGCGACGGCTCGACGGGATCCCGTGGCTCGCCCTGGGTGGGGCGCCCGTCATAGGAGCGTGGCTCGTGTTCAACTGGCGGCTGTTCGGCGATCCCGTGCAGCTCGGGTACACGGCGATCTACGGTGAGAGTCACGGGTTGGGCTTCGGCGTCGATCCCTGGGGTGAACCCTATACGCCGCTCGTGGGACTCGGGAACCTCATGGTCGCCGTACGGCGGCTCCATCTCTATCTGTTCGAGTGGCCCGTTCCGGCGCTCCTGCCGCTCGCGATCTGGGCTGCGCTCGGTCGGCAGCGCACGGCCTCCGACACTGCCGTGGCAGCAGGTATCATCGCCGTTCCCGCGCTCTACTTCTTCTACTGGCACTCGGGCTTTTTCCCCGGGCCCCGTCTGTACTACGGGATTGCGCCGTGGCTCGTTCTCGGCACGGCCCGGGCGTGGGTCTGGGCGCGCGCAGGTGCCGCGAGCCGTCCGACGCGGCTGTTCCGGTGGCCCGTCGGCCTCGGTGTCGCGACGGCTGCGGTGCTGATCTGGGGGCTCCTGGGCGTCCTACCGAAACGCTGGACGGTGTACCGCGACGGGCTCGCTACGCTCAAGCTCCATCCGGAACGACAGCTCGCGGAGCGCGGCGTCGGTCGAGCACTTGTCATCGTGCGGACGAGTTGGGGTAATCGCATCGTGGCTGATCTGTGGGCGCAGGGCGTGCCGCCCGGGCTGGCCGAGCAGGCCTATCGGCGGCTCGACGCCTGCGCACTCGACGAGCTACGCCGGCTCGCGCGACGCGAAGCCTGGACGGTCGAGCAGCTGACGGCTCGGCTCGACGCCTTGGTCGCGACGGCGAATCCGCCACCGCTGGTGGCGGACTGGCCCGATCCGACGCTGCGGCTCGACCCCAGCCGGCCCATCGCCCCAGCCTGCCGGACCGAGCTCGAGCGGGACCTCTCGGGCTTCACGCTCTACGGCAATCTGGCCTGGCGCAACGAGATCGGAGTTGGCTCGGGCATCGTGTTTGCCCGGGACATGATCGAGTTGAACGGACCGCTCCTGGCGCGATACGCCGGCTGGCAGGTATGGCACTACAAGCCAGCAGCGTCCGATCCGCTCGGGGCACCGGTGCTGACCCCGGTCGAGGCCCACGGAGATCTGTTGCAGTGACCCTCTCCGGCGACGGGCGACGCGCGGTTGCATGGGCTGACCGACACGGGCCGGCGGTGCTCGGCCTCGTCACGTTTGTGGTGGCACTCTGGGCACAGTCGGATGCGCTCGTCGGCGTGTTCTACGACGACGGTGTCTACGTGACGCTCGCCAAGGCCCTCGCCGACGGACATGGGTACGTGTCGCTCCACCTGCCGGACCAGCCTCCGGCCATCCACTATCCCCCGCTGTACCCGTTCGTCCTCTCGCTCCTCTGGCGCCTGTGGCCGGCGTTCCCGGAGAACGTGGCCCTCTTCGAGTTGTTCGATTCGGCGGCGCTTGGCGTTGCCGCGCACGTGTTGGCCCGCCACGCCTCGCGTATGCCACTCACGCCCGCACAGCGCTACCCTGCGCTGCTCGTGGGCTTCGCGGCGTTTCCCATCCTCACGCTCGTCGGCGTCCGATTCTCCGAGCCACTGTTCCTCGCGCTGTTTGGTGGGGCGATCGCCGTTGCCGATCGTGACCGGGTGAGTGCCGGAGGCGGGCTGGCGGCGGGGATCCTGGCCGGCCTCTCCGCACTCACGCGCTCGATCGGCATCGCGGCGGTGGCTGCTGTGCCGGTCGTGCTCTGGATTCGTGGCCGCAGAGCAGCCGCCGCACTGGCAGGGGCAGCCGGTCTCTTGCTGGCGTTGCCTTGGATGATGTGGACGATGCGGCACGCAGCGGCTGTCGACCCGCTCCTCGTGGCCAATTACGGCACGTACACGCAGTTTGCGGGTCAGGCCGGGATCCAGGGACTGATTGCGGGCCTCGACTTTCGGGCGCTGCAAGCGTTGCCACGGCTGCTGCTACCGCTCGTGCCTGCCCCGGCATGGTACGCGCTTGCCGTCCTGCTGTTCGCCGTGCTCGCGATCGGCATCGCTCGTCTCTGGCGATCAGTGCCCGCGTTGTCTGCGACACTCGTCCCCTACGTCGGGATCGTGGTTCTCTGGCCGTTCACACCAGACCGGTTCATGTGGCTCCTGCTGCCGTGGGTCGCTGTCCTGACCGTCGCCGGTTGCCACTGGCTGTGGGAGCGGCGTCGGTGGGGCAAGCTCACGGTGGCACTCGTCGGTCTCGTGCTCGCCACCGGATTCGGCTGGGCTCAGGCGATCTCCATCGCGGAGCGACGTTTCACGGTCACGGCCGTCCAATCGAGCGCCCCGTTCCGGTATCTGGTTGCGGGGATCGAGACGGGCCTCCCGGCGGATGCGATCGTCGCCACCGATGGCGAGGCGCTCGTGCACCTCTACACGCGCAGGCACACGGTCCCGCTCATCCTGTTTCGCCTGCGCGGCCGCGAGTTCGTCTATGCCGATGCCGACACGACGGCCGCGTACCTCTGTGATGCCGGCGTCACCCACGCCGCGACGTCGTGGCTGGGCGGGGAAGCCCTCCCGCTGATCTCGGGCATGCGTGCGATGGGGGACTCCGTGCTGACACCGCTGTTCACCTTCAGCGACGGGCCCGGCCTGTTCCGCTTCCAATGTCCGGATTGAGCCATGGGCGAGCAGCCGCGCTTGCCGCCGCGGCAGCGGTGCTGGCGTACCTGCCCGCGCTGGCCAATGGCTATGCCGGCGACGACCTGATCGTGGTGCGCGACAACCCCGCGGCTCACTCGGTCGCCGCCGCGCTCGCGGCGTGGTTCGAGCCGTACTGGCACGGCGAGTGGCAGTGGGCCGGGCTCTATCGGCCCCTGACGATCCTGAGCTACGCGATCGACTGGTCGATTGCCGGTGGGGTGGCGTGGTGGCTGCACCTCGTGAACGTCTTGCTGCACGCGACCGCTACGGCACTCGTGGTCGCCGTGCTCTCGCCATGGCTCCCGCCGGTGGGGACCCTGGTGGCTGGCACGATGTTCGGCCTGCACCCACTGCACGTCGAAGCCGTGGCGAACGTCGTCGGGCGAGCGGAATTACTGGTTGCCGTGGGGTTGCTAGGTGCGCTGCTGGCGGCACGACGGTATCGCCGGGCCGATGCGGTGGCGGCTCGGGGGGGGTGGCTCGCTACCGTTCTCGTCCTCGTGCTCGCAGCCCTGTTTTCGAAGGAGCATGGCGTCATTGCGATCGTGCTGATCGCGATCGACCACCGCTTGGATCGTGAGCGGGCTCCGGACCGCATGGTCACGCTCTACCTCGGCGTGTCTGCGGTCGCACTGGGGTGGCTGTATCTCTGGCGGCACGTCGCCGGCGCGTTCGTGGCAGCAGGCGCGCACGCGGGTCTCGCCGGCCTGTCCTGGAGCGAGCGGTTGTCCACCATGGCACCCGTGTATCTCGACGTCCTGCGGCTTCTGGTCTGGCCGATGCGCCTGCTCTCGGACTACGCTCCCCAGACCGTGCCGGTTCGCACCGAGCTTGGCTGGGTCGCGCTCCTCGGGCTGGCCGCGGTCGGCGCCGTTCTGGCGCTCGGTGTCCTCGCCGTTCGCCAGAGCCCGGCCATCGCCCTGGGCATTCTGGTTGCGGTCATCAGCTACGCCCCGACCTCGAACCTCATCCTCGTCTCAGGCGTCATGCTCGCCGAACGCAACCTGTATCTCGCGGTGCTCGCCCCCGGGGCGGTTGCGGGTTGGCTGCTCGTCACTCGGCGCGGCCGTCCGGACTGGAGGGCCGCGGTCGCGGTCACCGTAGTCCTCCTGGCCGGGTTTGCGTATCGGTCGATCGAGCGGATCCCGGTGTGGGAGGATTCACTCACGCTCGTACTCGAGGAACGCGTCGCGCAGCCCGAGAACTATCACAACCGCGTGCTCCTGAGTGAGTTCCTGGCGTCGCGCGGGGATACCGCCGGTGCGATAGCCGAGCGGCTGGTTGCGGCGGACCTCTATCCCGAGCAACCGATGCCGCGAGTCGAGGTGGCCCGGCTGGCCTTGGGGATGGGCCGCCCGCTGCTGGGCCTCCAGCAGGCCAGAATCGCGATGGGCCTCGACCTCGAGGATCCGCGGATGGACGAAGTGTACATCCGAGCGCTCCTCGCCAATGCGATGACTGATTCGGCCGTCGCCGCCGGTCTCGAGGGAGCCATGCGCTTCCCGGGGAGTTCCGACGTACTGCGAGCGTATGAGGCGGCGCTCGTCCAGGAGGCAGCGATGGATCGGTTGGCCCTGATCGGTGTGAGACTGGATTGGCTCGCGCGCCGCTTCGTTTCGGTGCAGGCGACCCTTGACTCCCTCGCAGCGGCCGGACTGCGAGCTGGGGCACTCGCCGCGCCGTGCGAGGACGTGGCGGGCGTCCGAACACCCGTAGAAGCACTTCGCCCCGATCTGTGGGATGCGCTCACGCGAGCGAGCGGGTGCAGCAGTCTCGATGTCTCGTAAATGTCGCAATGGTGGCGCTGCTCTCGCCTTACTCAATGGCGGGGCAGAGTGAGGCCCGTTTCAGTCCGCCTCTTGCGTGAGGCAGTCGCATTTGCAGAATGAGAGCCTGGGGAGGTCCAAACAGGGGTGTTGGCGAGATGAAACATGCCTGTTAAGTTATTGTCAATTATTGGTTTGTCCAATACCGTTGGAGCTGGCCCAGGGCTTGCTTTCGATAAGTACGGGAAACACCGGCGCCCTACGTCACTCAACTGCTGGAGGATCAGGATGTTCAACCGCAAGGGCTTCACGCTCATCGAGCTGCTGATCGTGATCGTGATCATCGGGATCTTGGCGGCGATCGCCATTCCGAAGTTTGCGAGCACGAAGGAGAAGGCGTACCTCACGGCCATGAAGTCGGACCTGAAGAACCTCACGACCGCGCAAGAGGCTTACTTCGCCGACCATGTCGCGTACACGACGACCTTCCCGCAGACGGCCTACACAGTGACCGCGGGAGTCACGGGCCCGAGCATTGCGACCACGGGTGACGGGTGGACGGCGCAGGTTGGTCACAACCTGACGACGAAGACCTGCGCCGTCTTCATTGGCACGACACCGCTGAGTCCTGCCCAGAACGAGGGCGAGCCGCGCTGCACGCAGTAGCCGGCAGTTCGCTTTGAGGGGAGTGGGCGACACCCGGCGTGTCGCCCGCTCCGCTCCACCAGGCATCTCACCCACGACGGAGGCGAGGAATGCGCACCGGCGAGCGGGGATTCACGCTGATCGAGCTGCTGATCGTCATCGTGATCATCGGTCTGCTGGTCGCTATCGCCATTCCCAAGTTCACCAACACGAAGGAGAAGGCCTATCTCGCCCAGATGAAGACCGACCTGCGCAACCTCGCCACGGTGCAGGAAGCCTATCTGTACGACAACAACACCTACAGCAGTAGCTTTCCGGCCACGGTGTTTACCGTGTCGGCCGGAGTTACCGGCGTCGCCATCACGACCGTCGACGCAGGTTGGCAGGCCACGATCGATCACACCCTGACTACCAAGACGTGTGCGATCTTCGTGAATGCGCCGCCCATGGCCCCGGCCTTCCAGGAGGGCGTGCCGACGTGCACGCCCTGACAGCGGTCAGCGCGGAGCTGCCGAGCGGGCGATAGGGATTCCTGTCGCCTTTTTTGCATTGGGCCATGGCTGCCCCCGACCGTATGCCGAGCACTGACGGGACTCCGCGGCCAAGCCTCAAACGGGAGCTGCTGGTCAACTTCGCCCTCCTGACAGGCGCCGCGATCTCCCTCGCTGTCCTCAGTGCCCTCATCGCTCAGCTGTTCGCGCCACGCTTCGCCGCACTCGGGATCGTCCTGCTCATCGTTGCAGACGTCCTGGTGCTGTTCGCGTTCGGGCGCTACTTGCTCGAGAAGCTGGTGCTCGGACCGGTGGCCGATCTGGTCGCTGCGACGGACGAGCTTGCCGGGGGCAACCTGGAGGTGAAGGCCGAGCCGGCCGCGACGGCGGAGCTGGCCCAGCTCGCGGACCGGTTCAACGTGATGACGGAGCGACTCGCTGAAGCGCAGGCCGAGCTGCTCCGGGCCGAGAAGCTGGCGTCGATCGGGCGGCTTGCAACGGGCATCGCCCACGAGATCGGGAATCCGCTCTCGGCGGTGGGGAATTACGTAGAGGTGCTCCGCAGGCGGGGAGGCGATCCGGACCTGCTCGACGCTGTGAACCGGGAAACCGAGCGGATCGACCGAATCGTGCGGAGCCTGTTGGCCTATGCGCGTCCCAAGGACGATGCCGTTGCGACCGTGGATCTGGAGGTGCTCGTTCGAAGCGTGTTCGACCTCTTGGAACGCCAGGGCGCATTCCAGCGGCTCCGGCCGGTCGTGGAACTACCCGACCGGCTGCCTCCGGTGCGCGCGACGGCACACGGGCTCGAGCAGACGCTGGTGAACTTGCTGCTGAACGCCGTGGATGCGGCGCCTGATGGCACGGTGGTGATCGGCGCGAGAGCCCAGGCGTTTCGTGCGGAGGTGCAGGCGGAGCGGCGAGAAGCCGATCCGGCGAACGGTGCCGTCCCGCGCCGTCGGGCATGGCGCCGACCGCAGCGTCCGGAAATCGCCGAGGGGACGGCCGGCGTGCTATTGTGGGTTGCCGACTCGGGCCCGGGCATCCCGGAGGCCGATCGGGACGTGGTATTCGATCCGTTCTACTCGACCAAGGAGCCCGGCCTCGGCACAGGCCTCGGGTTGGCGATCGTACAGGGTACTGTGCACGAGCTTGGTGGGCTCGTCTGGGTCGAGCGCGCGCGTGAGGGCGGCGCCGCATTCAAGATCTTCCTGCCGGCTGCCTCGCAACCGGCGGTACCGGCAGCGCGAGGAGCCTGACGTGTCGATGCGCATCCTGATCGTTGACGATGACGCGGGACTGCGGCGCTCGCTCGGCTTGCTGCTCGATGCCGAGGGCTACAGCGTCGATACCGAGGGCGATCCGCAGAAGGGTCTGGTTCGCGCCGCGGAGCAGCCCTTCGACGTGATCCTGTGCGACGTCAGAATGCCCGGCATGGATGGTCTGGAGTTCCTCGCCCGATATCGGGACAACGGTGGTGGGGCCCTGCTCATCATGATGAGTGCATATGGGGGGGAGGATTCGGCGATCGAGGCGGTCAAGCGCGGCGCATACGACTATCTGCCGAAGCCGTTCCGTTCCGACGAGCTGGTGCTGCTGCTCCGGAAGGCGGAGGAGCGCGAGCGTCTCAGGGGGCGGGTGGCGTCGCTCGAAGCCGAAGTCGCGCGGCTTACGGCACGGGACCTCGTCGCCGAGTCGCCGGCGATGCGGCGCGTCGCGGAGTTGGCTGCCCGGGTCGCCGTACATCCTACGACGGTCCTGATTACCGGTGAGAGTGGGACCGGCAAGGAAGTCGTCGCCAGGGCCATTCATCGGCAAAGTCCCCGCCGCGACCAGGCGTTCGTCGCGGTGAACTGCGGCGCGATACCGGAGCATCTGTTGGAGTCCGAATTGTTCGGGCACTGCAAGGGGGCATTCACAGGTGCCACTGCCGACAAGGCCGGCCTGTTCGAAGAGGCTCACCGCGGGACGCTGCTGCTCGACGAGATCGGTGAGATGCCCTTGACGCTCCAGGTCAAGCTCCTCCGAGCGCTCCAGGAAAGCGAAGTGCGCCGCGTCGGGGAATCGGCCTCGCGGCGAATCGATGTCCGCGTCGTCGCCGCGACCGCCCGCGATCTCGATGCGGAGGCCGGCGCCGGTCGGTTCCGGGAGGATCTGCTGTACCGGCTGAACGTGGTGCGGATTCACCTGCCCCCGCTCAGGGAGCGGCCAGAGGATATCGACGCCCTCGTTGCCGCGCTGCTCGAGCGGGTGCGGGAACGCTCCGGACGTGGAGCGCGCATCACGCCGGAGGCCATGGCAGCCATCCGTACCTGCCCGTGGCCCGGAAACGTGCGGGAGCTGGAGAACGCGCTGGAGCGGGCGGCGGTTCTTTCCGTCGATGGTGTGATTGGCCCGGACGCGTTCGCAGAGGTCGGCGGCGCCGGTGGCAAGGCGGCCGGCTCGGCTCCGCCGATCGGCGGACGGCTGCAGCCACTCCGTGACGCCGTCGCAGCGGCCGAGCATGCAGCGATCCGGGAGGCGCTCGCGGCGGCACAGGGCAACCGCAAGGCCGCGGCGGCAACGCTCGGGATCAGCGTGCGGAGTCTCTTCTACAAGATGAAGGAGCACGGCGTGGAGTGATGCAGATTCCTGCACTACTGCAGGATACTGCACGATTCCGCTGGCGCCTCGTCTTCTTAAGTCATTCAAATACAACAAGATGCTATCGGGCACGTTTCTTGGTTACTCACGACGTGGTAACTCGGAGAGTCGATCATGAACAGGCGTGGCTTCACGCTCATCGAGATTCTCATCGTCGTCGTCCTCCTCGGGCTCATTCTCGGGGTGGTGGGGCCGCGGCTGCGAACTGCTCTCGTGCGGCAGAACGTGCGCTCGGCCCGCGATGCGTTGGTGAACATGCATTCCGCGGCGCGGGCGTCCGCCATCCAGCGGGGGCGGTATACCGCGCTGTCGATAGTGGGAGACACGGCGCTCGTCGTGGCCCAGCACCCGGTCACAGCGGCATTCGATACGATCGTCAACCCCACCAATCTCCGTTCACGGTTCGGGGTCACGGTGACCACGACGAACAACTGGTTGGTGTTCGACCCGCGCGGCATGTCCACCACCGGGGGGACGACACGGATCGTGGTCCAGCGCGGCCCGTTCCAGGATGACATCGAGATCAACCCGCTGGGGAGGGTCGTCAGGTGAGCAATCAGAAGGGATTCACGATCATCGAGGTGCTGGTGGCCGTGCTGGTGCTGAGCGTCGGCATCCTCGGCCTGGCGACGACAGCGGCCCTGGTTACCCGCATGATCGGTCAGGGAGAGCGGTTCAGCCAGGCGAGTACGATGGCCGCCGAGCAGTTCGAGGTCTTCCGGAGCCAGAGCTGCTCCAGCCTCGCCTCGGGGGCCACGACCAACGGCGGGTTCACGCTCACCTGGACGGTGCAGAATGCGGCGGGAGGCCGGGCGAAGACGGTCACGATCGAAGTGCGCTCGCCCACTGTCCGTGGCACGCGCGCAGACACGTTTGCCACCACCATCGGTTGTTGAGGATCACATGAACCGACGCGGATTCACCTTCATCGAGCTCCTGGTGTCCATGGTGCTCCTCGGCGTGGTCTCGCTCGCCGTGTACCAGCTGTTGACCAACAATCAGCGGCTGTACCGGCAGCAGGCGGAACGCTCCGATCTCAATGCCACGCTTAGGGGTGCGACGTCGATCCTGCCCATGGAGCTGCGCGAGGTCAACGCGGCCGACACGGCCGAGAGCGACATCGTCGCCATGACCGCCAACTCGATCACGTACAAGGCGATGCGCACGCTGTACTTCGCCTGCAACGATCCGGTCGACGCCGGAGCCACCGGCACCATCGATCTTTGGCGCACGCCGTTCTTCGGCTATCGCTATCCGAACCCGCAACGCGACTCGCTGGTCATCTTCGCCGAGGCCAACCCGACGACGCGGATGGACAATTACTGGTTGCACGCGGATGTCAACGGTATCGCGTACGGGACGCTGTGCCCAGGTGGCCAGCCGAGCGTCACGGTGACACTCGGCAATGTGTATCCCGTGGGCGCGCTCGGCGATGTGACCGCGGGAACGCCGGTGCGGGGCTACGAGGTGCTGCAGGTCCTGACCTACCAGGACGCCCGCGGTGACGCGTGGCTCGGGGTGCGGCAGTACAACAAGGCGGGTGGCTGGGCCAGGACCCAACCGCTGCTCGGTCCCCTCGCGGGGCGGGGGGTGCAGTTCACCTATCTGGACTCCGCCGGAAACAGCACGACGCAGCCGGCCAACGTCGCCCGTATCGAGGTGTTGGTCCCCGGCATGACGCGCGAGCCGGTGCGCAGCGCAGGGCGGCTCCAGCGGGTGGTCGATACGCTGAGCACGACGGTGGCCGTTCGGAACAACCTTCGCCGCTGACCCGAGGACACCACGATGAAGATGCGCTCTCTTCACACGGTGGACAAAGAACGCGGGATCGCCCTCGCGGTCGCGATCTTCGCCCTCGTCATCATCGGCGCGCTGGTTGCCGGCAGCTTCTTCTTCGGTATGCAGGAGCGTCGGGTGGGGCGGAACTCGATCCGACTCCAGCAGGCGTTCGCGGCAGCGGAGGAAGGGGCGAACCTGCAGGTGGCCAATTGGGAACCGCGCGTCTACAACTACATCACGGTTGGCGATTCCATACCCTTCGCCGGCACCGTCGCTACCAGCGGAGGCTGGTACCGCGGCAGCGTGCGGCGGCTCAACAACGCGCTCTATCTGGTGCGGTCCGAGGGGTTCGACCGCGATTCCCTGTCGCGGCAGCAGGTGGGGCTCTTGGTCCGGCTTCGGCCCCTGGAGATCAAGATCAAGGCAGCGCTCGAGACCCAGGGAGATTTGACCCTCGGCGGTTCCAGCCAGGTCGACGGCCAGGACACCCACCCGGCGGGCTGGGCGTGTGGCTCGTACTCGTCCGATCTCCCGGGCGTGCGGATCAAGGACTCGACACTCATCGCCACCGCCGGATGTTCGGGTCTCTCCTGCGTGGACGGGGTGCCGAAGATCGAAGAGGATCCGACGATCGACGATTCGACGCTCACCACGTTTGGTGACGTGCTGTGGATGGACTTGACGGGGCTGGCCAACAAGGTCATCGGGCCCGGCACCTACAGGGTCGAGCCGACCTTCGCCGGGGCCGATTGCAGCCTGAACGATCAGAACAACTGGGGCGATCCGCTCAACCCCACTGGCCCGTGCGGCGACTACTTCCCGGTCATCTACGCCACCGGCGACATCACCGTGAACGGCGTGCAGGGGCAGGGCATCCTGCTGGTGGATGGCAACCTGGACGTCCAGGGCGGCTTGGAGTTCTACGGACCGGTGATCGTGCGCGGAGCACTCAGCACGCAGGGATCCGGGGGCCACTTCAATGGAGGTGTCATCGCCGCCAACGTGGACCTGGACCAGAGCTCGGTACTCGGAGACGCACTCGTCACCTACTCGAGTTGTGCGGTTGCGCGAGCAGTCAACGGCGCGGCGAGCGGCGCGACGCTCAAGGAACGGAGCTGGGTCAACCTGAACTAGTTGGGGTGCAGTGAGGCTAGGGTAGCACCTGAACGACGATGGAAGGCTGCACGATGGAAACGACAGGACTGGACAGAATCCGAAGCGAGCGTGGCATTGCCCTCGCGGTATCGATATTCGCCCTCGTGGTGATCGGCGCCCTCGTGTCGGGTAGCTTCTTCTTCGGAATGCAGGAGCAGCGTGTCGGACGCAACTCCA
>JBDHDN010000038.1:0-14419 GCA_039591485.1 Gemmatimonadota bacterium | reverse complement strand
CGGCGACTGTGTTGAGGCGTGCCCGAAGGACCTCTTCGTCCTCATGCCGATCGAGCAGAAGCTCATCGTGCAGTGCAAGAGTCACCTCGAGGGCGACGAGATTGAGGAGCTCTGTCGTGTTGCCTGCACCGCGTGCGGGCGCTGTGCGGCAGATGCGGCACCGGGTCTCATCGAGATGCGGGACGGGTTGGCGGTGGTGGACTACGAAAGGAACGAACTGGCGGACCCGGCGGCCATCGCGCGATGCCCGACCGGCGCCATCGTCTGGGTCGAGGGTGCACAGCGATTCGACGCGACTCCCTCCCACGCACCTGAGAAGGCGGTTGCATGATGTTCAACAAGAAGACCAATTCGACTCCTGCCGAACAGCCGAAGTACCCTGGCGTCTCCGCGGCCATCGACGGGACCACGGCGGTCGTGGAGATGGAGACGGCCGGGAGCGAGGCGGCCGGGGCCTACCCCATCACCCCGTCAACGCAGATGGGCGAAGGCTGGGCGGCTGCGGTGGCTGCGGGGGCAACCAACGTCAATGGACGCCGCCTGCTGTTCTTCGAGCCTGAAGGGGAGCACGCCGCCGCCGCGGTGACCGCGGGCATGAGCATGGTTGGTCTGCGCGCAACCAACTTCTCGAGCGGTCAGGGCATCGCGTACATGCACGAGTCCCTCTACGCGGCTGCGGGCAAGCGCCTCACGTATGTGCTCAACATCGGCGCGCGGGCCATGACGAAGCACGCGTTGAACGTTCACGCTGGACACGATGATTACCACGCCGTGGACGACACCGGCTTCTTCCAGCTCTTCGCCAAGGACGCGCAAGAAGCGGCCGACCTGAACCTCATCGCGCACAAGGTCGCGGAACTGTCGCTCAACCCGGGCATCCTGGCGCAAGACGGCTTCCTCACGACACACGTGATCGAGTCGATGGTGCTGCCGGAGCGGGACCTGGTGAAGGAGTTCCTCGGCGATCCGTCTGACATCATCGTCTCGCCCACTCCGGCCCAGCGCTGGGTGTTCGGCGAGAAGCGCCGCCGCATCCCCGAGATGTTCGACCTCGACTACCCGGCGATGCTCGGAGTCGTGCAGAATCAGGACAGCTACCAGCAGGGCGTCGCCGCGCAGCGGCCGTTCTACTTCGATCACGTCGCGGCGTTCACCGACCAGGCCATGGAGGAGTTCTGCCGCCTGACCGGCCGCCGCTACGCGCGTGCCATCGGCTACCGGCTCGACGACGCGGAGTACGTGATCGCGGGCCAGGGCTCGCTCATCCCGAATGCGGAAGTCGTCGTCGACTACCTGCGGGAGTCACGCGGCCTGAAGATCGGGGTGCTCAACATCACGATGTTCCGACCCTTCCCGGCGGACCTGATCACGAGCCTGCTCAAGGGCAAGCGAGCCGTCACCGTGCTCGAGCGGGTCGATCAGCCGCTCGCCGTGGATCAGCCCCTCCTCCGGGAGATCCGGGCAGCCGTCGCCAAGGCGCAGGAGAACGGCCGGAGCGGAAACGGCACGGCTCCCTACCCGGTCGCCACGTACCGACCGGAGGACACGCCGGAGTTCTTCTCCGGCACCTTCGGTCTCGGCTCGCGCGACCTCCAGCCGGGCGATCTCATCGCTGCGGTGGACAACATGGTCGCAGGCGGACGCAAGCTGCGGCAGTTCTACCTCGGCATCGACTTCGTGCGCGAGGGCACGAAGCTCCCGAAGCTCCAGATCTGGCAGGACCAGCTGCTCGAGGCCTATCCGCACGTCAAGGACCTCTCGCTCCAATCGGAGGAGAACGTCAATCTCCTGCCGGAGGGCGCCACCTCGATCCGCATCCACTCGGTGGGTGGCTGGGGCGCCATCACGATGGGCAAGAACCTCGCGATGACCGCCGCCGAGCTGATGGGGATGTACATCAAGGCCAACCCCAAATACGGCTCGGAGAAGAAGGGGCAGCCGACCACGTTCTACGCCACGCTCGCGCACGCGCCCATCAAGCTGAACTGCGAGCTGAAGCACGTGAACGTGGTGCTCTCGCCCGATCCGAACGTGTTCCGCCACTCCAACCCGCTCGCGGGGCTTGCGGAGGACGGCGTGTTCGTGATCCAGGCCGATCGGGGCGCGAATGAGCTCTGGAACAGCCTGCCGGCGGATGCGCAGCAGACCATCAAGGACCGCAGGCTCCGCGTCCACTACTTGAACGCATTCAAGATCGCCATGGAAGAGGCGACGGACCCGGAGCTACGCTACCGCATGCAGGGTGCGGCGTTCATGGGCGCATTCTTCAAGGTGTCGGGCCTCGCCGAGCGCGAGGGCCTCGATGAGGAACGACTGTTCGAGGGCATCATCAAGCAGCTCAAGAAGAAGTTCGGGCACCTCGGCCAGCGCGTGGTGGACGACAATATCCGCGTCATCCGCCGCGGCTACGACGAGGTGCAGGCCGTGGATGCCGCGGCGATGGCGGTCAACCACGACGCGGTGGGCGCTCCGCCGCAGATGCCCGATCTGCTGGACGGCAGCAAGTGGCGCGCCGGGCTCGGCAACCCCGGCCGATTCTGGGAGCAGGTGTGCTACCTCTACAAGACCGGTGACGACGGCCTTGCCGACCCGTTTGCGGCGCTGAGCGCCATTCCCGCGGCCACCAGCACGATCCGCGACATGACGGACGTGCGCTTCGAGGTCCCCGAGTTCGTGCCGGCGAACTGCACTGGCTGCGGGCAGTGCTGGACACAGTGCCCCGACACGGCCATCCCGGGGCTCGTGAACGAGCCGGAGGAGATCATCCAGGCGGCGATCCGGACCGTGTCGAATGGCCGGTCGCTCGACCGGATCGGGCAGATCGTGCGGCATCTCGGCAGCGAGTCGCGCAAGATCCTCAAAGGCGTCCCGTTCACGTCCTTCGGGCCCGTCCTGTCCGAGGCGTACAGGACGGTCGTCGACAAGATGAACCTCGACCCCGAGCGGCGCTCCGCACTCGACGCCGAGTTCGCGCCGGTGTACGCGGCGCTGGAGGAGTTCCCGCTCGCCAAGACCGCCCCGTTCTTCGACGTTCCCGAGTCGCGCGAGAAGGGTACCGGCGGACTGCTGTCGATCGCGATCAACCCGGACGCCTGCAAGGGGTGCAAGATCTGCGTCGAGGTCTGTCCCGACGAGGCGCTGAAGACCATCCCGCAGACCGACGAGGTCGTGGACAAGCTGCGGCGCGACTGGAAGCTGTGGCAGCACCTGCCGGACACCAACGACCGGTACGTGAACGTGTCCGACGTCGAAGAGGGCATCGGCGTGCTGTCGTCGCTCCTGCTCAAGAAGGACACGTACAACTCGATGATCGGCGGGGACGGCGCCTGCATGGGTTGCGGCGAGAAGACGGTCGTGCACCTCGTGATGTCCGCCGTGAACGCCCTCATGCTGCCGCGGGTCAGGACGCACGTCGCGAAGCTCGACCGGCTGATCGCGGATCTGGACGACAAAGCGCGCAAGCTGCTCGCCTCGGACGCCGACCTGCACGACGTCACCAGCGGAAACGCGGGGATCGTTCTCGACGACGCGAAGAAGGCCGAGCTCGCGACACTCACCAAGATGCTCGATGACCTGAAGGATCTGCGCTGGCGCTACGTCGAAGGACCTAGTGGCAAGGGCCGCGCCCCGATGGGCATGACCAACGCCACAGGGTGCTCGTCGGTGTGGGGCAGCACCTATCCGTACAACCCGTACCCCTTCCCCTGGGTCAACCACCTCTTCCAGGACGCCCCGTCGATCGCCATCGGCATCTTCGAGGGGCACATGCGCAAGATGGCTGACGGCTTCGTCGCCATCAGGCGCGCCGAGCTGGAACTGGCCGGCGAGTATGAGGCGGAGACCCACGAGCCGTTCTTCGCGACGTTCGACTGGCGCCAGTTCACCGACGCTGAGTTCAAGCTGTGTCCGCCGATCTTCGCTACCGGCGGCGACGGTGCCATGCTCGACATCGGGTTCCAGAACCTCTCGCGACTGCTCGCCTCCGGCAAGCCGATCCGCGTCATGGTACTGGACACACAGGTGTACTCCAACACCGGCGGCCAGGCCTGCACCAGTGGCTTCACGGGGCAGGTGAGCGACATGGCCGCCTACGGCAAGGCGCAGCACGGGAAGGAGGAAACGCGCAAAGAGCTGGCGCTGATCACCATGGCGCATCGCAACGTGTTCGTGCTGCAGGCGTCGCAGGCCAACGCGGCGCACTTGCTCGGCGGCGTGCTCAGAGGCCTACAGTCCCACTATCCGACCGTGCTGTCGCTGCACTGCCCGTGTCCCCCCGAGCACGGAGTCGGTGACGACCAGGCGCCCGACGCGGCCAAACTGGCGCTGGAGAGCCGTGCGTATCCGGTGCTGCTGTACGATCCGGCCGCCGGCGACAAGCTCGCCGACCGGCTCGATCTCGACGGCAACCCGTCGATCGACGAGACCTGGCCGGAGTACGACCTCACTTACCTGGACGACGAGGGGAACGAGCAGACGCTCACGCTGCCCGTCACGGTCGCCGACTGGGCGGCGACGGAGGCGCGCTTCAAGAAGCACTTCAGGCGCATCAAGGCCGACGTGGACTCCGAGGAGCTGATGCCGTTCCACGAGTTCGTCGCGACCCCGGCGGAGGACCGGGACGGCGTTACGCCATTCATCTACATGTTGGAACCGGATCGGACGCTCGGGCGGGTCTCGGTCTCGCAGGAGATGGTGGAGCTGGCCGAAGACCGGCTGAACGTGTGGAACCTGCTGAAGGAGATGGCAGGCCTCGATGCGGAAATCTCGGCCGAAGCGGAAGCGGAGTACCAGCAGCAGGCCGAACAGATCAAGGTTGAGTACGAAGCGAAGCTAGCGGACCTGAAGGCAAAATTCCCGCAGGTGGTCGCCCGCCGACTGGCCGAGGGTCTGATCCGCGCCGGCAACGGACAGCGCACCATCGCCGAACTCCTGAACGAGGTGGAGGCCATGCCAATCGAGCCGCTCAAGTTCGAGGGCGGCATGGACTTCGGTGGCGGCGGTGGCGGTGCGGCCGTCGCCCCCGCCGCCGCGGCACCGGCGGCGGCAGAGGCGTCGGTCACGGCGGTGGCCCCCGGGGCGGTAGAGGAGGAGGAGGGCCTCGCCCTCGAGCCTTACATCGACTCCGCCCGGTGCACGACCTGTGAGGAGTGCATCAAAGTCAACAAGAAGATGTTCGCCTACAACGACAAGAAGCAGGCGTACATCAAAGACCCGAAGGCGGGCCCATACAAGGACATCGTGGTGTCCGCCGAGCGCTGCCCGGTGCGGATCATCCATCCGGGCACGCCGCTCAATCTGAAGGAGAAGGATATCGAGAAGTGGATGAAGCGGGCGGAGCCGTTCAACTGAGGGAGCGATGGCCAAGCGTATGAGGTTCAGCCACGGCGTCCACCCGCCGGAGCTGAAGGAGCTGACCGAACGGGTGCCGATCCGCCGGCTGCCCTTCCCGGAGGAGGTCGTGCTGCCGCTATCCCAGCACACGGGGAAGCCGGCCAAGCCGATCGTCGCGATCGGCGACCGGGTGCAGCGGGGCGACATGATCGCGCAGGCGGACGGGTTTGTCTCGTCACCGGTGCACGCCTCCGCCGCAGGGACCGTGACGGCGATCGAGCTGTGGCCGCACCCGTCGGGCGCGTTCCAAGAGGCGATCAGGATCGCGGTAGCGCCGTACGACGCGCAGGTGCCGCGTAAGCGGATCATCCCGAAGTGGCACGGGCTCTCCGGTGAGGAGATCGTCGATGCGGTGCGCCGCGCGGGCGTGGTTGGCCTTGGCGGCGCCGCGTTCCCCACCCACGTCAAGCTCGTGCCGCCGAAAGACGTGACGATCGACACGGTCGTCATCAATGGGTGCGAGTGCGAGCCGTACCTGACGACAGACCACCGCACGATGGTCGAGTATCCGGAGCGCGTCCATCTCGGCACTCGGCTGATGATGACAACGCTCGGTGTCGACCGGGCCATGATCGGCGTCGAGAACAACAAGCCCGACGCGATCGAACGGTTGCGGGCGACGATCCCGGACGACCTGCGGGAGCGCGTGACGGTGCATGGTCTCACGGTCAAGTATCCGCAAGGCGCCGAGAAGATGCTCATCAAGTCCTTGCTCGACCGGGAGGTACCGTCGGGCAAGCTCCCGATGCATGTGGGGGTGGTCGTCCACAACGTGGCCTCGGTGGCGACCATCGCCGAAGTCTTCGAGACCGGGCTTCCGCTGGTCGAGCGGATCGTGACGGTGACGGGGCCGGGTGTCGTCCGGCCGTCGAACCTGATCGTCCCGGTCGGCACGAAGACGCGCGACCTGATTGCGGCCTGCGGGGGCTTCACCGAGACCGCGCGGGAGATCGTCTTCGGCGGCCCGATGATGGGGGCCGCCCAGGCCAGCACCGATGTCCCCGTACTCAAGGGAACCAGCGGTGTCATCGTGCTCACAGAGGCCGAGGTCAAACCGCAGAAGGCCTATCCCTGCATCCGCTGCGGGCATTGCCTCGATGCCTGTCCGGTCTTCCTCAACCCGCAGATCCTCGGCCAACTCGCGTTGTACGAGCGGTACGAGGAGATGAACGCAGAACACCTGCAGGACTGTATGCTCTGCGGCTGCTGTGGATATACCTGTCCTTCCAATATCCCGCTGACACAGCTGTTCGCTCTCGCCAAGGCGCAGCTGCGGAAGCAGCCCACAGCCGCATGACGACTCCAAGACTGCTGATTACGGCCTGGCCCCACCTCGCGGAGCGCGACAGCACGCCGCGGATCATGTGGACGGTCAATCTCTCGCTCATCCCGGTCATCGCAGCCGCGATCTTCTTCTTCGGCCCGAGTGCCGTTCTCGTGCTCACCGCGAGTCTCGCCGGATGCCTCGTGACGGAATGGGCGTTCGGCAGCCGAGAGGCGCTCGCCGACGGCTCGGCCGTTATCACAGGGATCTTGCTCGGCCTCTGTCTGCCGGCAGGCATCCCGATGTGGATGGCGTTCGTCGGTGGAGCCTTCGCCATCGGGTTCGGCAAGCTGGTATTCGGTGGACTGGGCCAGAACATCTTCAACCCGGCACTTTTGGGCCGCGCGTTCTTGCAGGCTGCCTTCCCGGTGGCACTCACGACGTGGCCGGTGATCCGTGAGAACTGGTGGGTGCTGCGGGGCGACAACCTGGCGCTGCCGCTCATGAGCCCACAGGCCGTCGATGTAATGACGCAGGCCACCCCCCTCGGCCTGATGAAGTTCGAGCAACAGAGCACCGAGGCATGGCGGCTGATGATCGGCATGACGGGTGGATCGCTGGGCGAGACGGCCGGCATCATCATCCTGCTGTGCGGTGCCTACCTGGCGTGGCGCAACTACCTGAACTGGCGCATTCCCGTGAGCATCTTCGCCACCGTGGCTGCGCTCGCTACGCTCACCCACGCCATCAATCCCGCCTATCCGGGGGCGACGTTCATGCTCTTCTCCGGCGGGCTCATGATCGGCGCGGTGTACATGGCCACTGACATGGTGACGTCGCCCGTGACCAACCGGGGTTGCTGGCTCTACGGGTTCGGCATTGGGTTCCTGGTGGTCGTCATCCGGCTGTGGGGCGGACTCGCCGAAGGCGTGATGTACGCCATCCTCCTCATGAACGCACTGGTGCCGTTCATCAACCGGGCGACCCAGCCCACGGTGTTCGGGACGCGGACCGCGAAGGCGGCATCATGAGCAGCCCTCCTCCGATACAGCCGAAACCCGACGTGCCGGCGTGGCGGCTACTCGCCACCCTGGGTGTCGCCGGCGCAGCCGCCGGCTTCCTGCTGGTGTTCGTGTTCCAGCTCACGGCCCCGATCATCGAGCGCAACAAGGCGGAACGCCTCGCGGCGGCGGTGCAGGAGGTGCTGAAGGCACCGCATCACTACGACACGCTGTACGTCGTCGACGAGGCCTTGACCGACGAGCTGCCGAGCGGTGCGAATCCCGCGGACTACCAACAGGTGTATCGCGGCCTGACCGAGGACGGGTCGCCCGTGGGCTACGCCATAGCGTCAGGTGAGCCGGGATTCCAGGATATCGTCCGCGTCATCTTCGGCTACGACCCCGGTACGGACGCGCTGCTGGGCATGAAGGTGCTCGAGAGCAAAGAAACCCCGGGGCTCGGCGACAAGATCGAGAAGGACTCGTCCTTCGTGAACCAGTTCAACGGTGTGCTCGCGCCCCTCGAGGGCGTCAAGGCGCGGGAGGGGACGGGTGACCCGCACGAGGTCGACATGATCACGGGCGCCACCATCTCGTCACGCACGGTGATCAAGGTGATCAACAACGCGCTGGCACAGCTCGAGCCGCTGCTCGACTCGTACACGGCCTCGGCACCCGCGGCTCTGGCCCGGGAGGACGGACGATGAGCGCGCGGACACCGCAGCAGGACTTCTTGCGGGGCATCTGGAGCGAAAACCCTGTGCTGATCCAGATGCTCGGGCTGTGCCCCCCGCCCGCCGTGACCAACACGGTGGCAAACAGCCTCGTCATGGGCATCGCCACGTTCTTCGTGCTGACGGGATCGAGCTTCCTCGTATCGCTCGTCAAGAAGCTCGTGCCCAACGAGGTTCGGATCTCCACGTACATCCTGATCATTGCCACGTTCGTCACGGTCGCCGACATGACGCTCGAGGCCCTCGTGCCGGACATCCACAAGGCCCTTGGCGCCTTCGTCGCGCTCATCGTCGTGAACTGCATGATCCTTGGCCGCCAGGAGGCCTTCGCGTCCAAAAACCCGATCGGCCGCTCGCTGCTGGATGCGTTCGGTACCGGCATCGGCTTCATGATCGCCATGCTCATGATGGGCACCGTGCGCGAAGTGCTCGGCAACGGCACGATCCTCGACATGAAGGTGATCCCGGGCAACTTCGAGCCCTGGGTGATCTTCATCTTGCCGCCCGGCGGTTTCCTGACGCTCGGCATGTGGCTGATGGTCATCGCGTGGTGGACCGAGCGACGTACCTCGCGCGCCCGCGTGCGCGAGTGGCCCGAGGGCGTGGCGACCACGAAGGAGGCGGCGTGATGGGCGAGCTGTTCTGGATCCTGCTCTCCGCCATGGTGGTGAACAACTTCACCCTGGCCTACTTCCTTGGACTGTGCCCCTTCATGGGCGTCTCGGCACGGGTGGGCACGGCCTTGCGTCTGGGGCTCGCGGACATCTTCGTGCTCGTCATTGCCTCGACGTGCGCGTGGTTTCTCAATACGTTCGTCCTGCCATACGCACCGTTCCTCAGGCTGATCTCGTTCATCGTAGTGATCGCGTCGCTGGTGCAGATCACCGAGATGGTGATCAAGAAGGTGAGCCCCGTGCTGTTCCGACAGTTGGGCATCTACCTCCCACTGATCACGACGAACTGCGCCATCCTCGGACTCGCGATCTTCCAGACCAACCGCGGCTACGATTTCCTGGAAGGACTGTTCTTCGCGATCGGTGGCGGACTCGGACTGATGCTCGCCCTAGTGCTGATGGCATCGATCCGCGAGACGTCCGAGATGGCGGATGTGCCGTCGGTCGCCCGGGGCATGGCTCTAGTCCTCATCATCGCCGGGAGCCTGTCGTTAGCGTTCATGGGCTTTGCCGGACTGTTGAGCTCATCATGAGTGAGTTCCTAGGCATCCTCGGTCTCGTTGTGCTGTTCGTGGTCTTCGGTCTGATGCATCGCAATGGCCGCCAAGACCGCTGTAACTCCTGTTCGCTGAAGTCCACGGACGCGTGCGGTACGTCGTCGTGCGAAATCGTCCACGAGCTGTCGGAGCGGTCACATGGAACGCCCTGATTCCCAGCCTCCTCGCCATCCCACACGCCGTGAGGTTCTGGCACTCGGCGTCGGTGTCTTCGTCGTCGGAGCCGTGCCCTTCGCGCGCTCCCGCGCGCGTCTCGTCCGCCGGACGATTCCCGTCATGGGGACGCTCGCCGAAGCAGCGGTGGTACACCGCGATGAACGGTACGCGCACGCAGCCATCGATGCGGCGTTCGCCGAGCTACAGATGGTCGAGCAGCGGATGAGCCGGTACCGGGGGACCTCCGACGTGGGACGCGCCAACACCCACGCCGCCCGGGAAGGTGTCGGGGTTTCCGATGAGACGGCTGCGGTACTCGCGCGCTCGCTCCACTGGGCGGAGGCGAGCGATGGGGCTTTCGATCCCTGTCTCGGGCAGGCCACGGCGCTGTGGGACATCAAGGATCGCCGCGAGCCGCCCCCGGTCACCGTGTCTGGTGTCTATGCCGGTCGGCGGCTCTTTCGCGCACTCGATCTCGACACGACCCCCGGCCGGGCACGGGTGCGGTTCGAGGATCCGGCCGTCGCCATCGACCTCGGCGGCATCGGCAAGGGCTACGCGGTCGACCGGGCCGTCGCAACCCTCAGGGCATGGGGAGTCGAGCACGGGCTGGTGAACGCCGGCGGCGACCTGTACGCGCTGGGAACGTCGGAGGATGGAGACCTCTGGAAGGTCGGCATCCGCTCACCACATGATCCCCGCGAATTGTCCGGCAGGATTGCCATCGCAGACGAGGCGATCGCGACCTCCGGTGACTACTTGCGCCAATTCACTCATGCGGGGCGACGCTACCATCACCTGCTGGATCCCATGACAGGGGAACCCCGACAGTCCGATGTGCATTCCGTGACGGTACGCGCCGTGTCGTGCCTCGATGCGGACGCCGCTGCGACAGCGGTGTTTGGCATGGATCGTGGTCGGGCCGACGCGCTCGCCAGACGGTTCGGTGCCCTGGAGATCGTGAGGACGGCGTGACGAGTGCAGAGTGAAGAGTGAGGTCCCGGTGATCCCGGCTGAACGGCGAAGGAGAGTGCGCGAAAAGAGAAAAGGGTGAAACGTGAAGTGTGAGGTGTGATCGAGCTTCCTACAGCTCACCGCTGCTCACAAGCCCACGCCTTGCGCTTCACGTTTCACCTTCTCGCTGTACCGCGATGCCAGTCGTGCGATCCTCTTCGGGAACGCGCAGTCGGCATCGTGTGTTTCCGCCAGGTCCGGCCCCTCGCAGACGGCACCGCGCCCCTGCCCAACGAGTTGAATACACGACTCCACGGTTTCCACACGTCCGGGGCGGGCACACAGCGCCCGTCGCCGTGCCGCTGCACCGCGTTGCCAGCCACGCATCGGTGAGGAACCCGTCGCGCTGACCAGCGGGCCCACCGGTAAACGCTCGCCCGCCTCCCGTCGTATCATTGGCAGATGCTCGACGGACCGGACACCGCGTGAGCGCCCTCGAGCGCCTCAACGCATCGGTGGCGCCCCTGATTGCGCGGGCCCGACGTGGCGATACGGCAGCGTTCACCGAGCTTGTGCGATCTTGCCGGTCGCTCATCTACCGATGGTCCGTCGTGGCGATCGGCGATCCGGACGATGCGGAGGACGTCACTCAGGAGGTGTTGGTGCGGTTACACGGCAATCTGGAGCGCTATCGAACCGGATCACGGTTTACGAGCTGGCTGTTCCGTATCACACGGAATGCGGCAACCGATCGGCTCCGGAGCCGCCGCCGGCAACACCGGCTGCTCGAGGAGGGACGAGTGATACACGCGGCGACGACCGGCGAGAGTCCGGCTGATCGGGTGATGCACGACGAGATCGAGCGGATCCTACGGTCGTTTCTCGAAGCTCTCCCTGGCCGCCAGCGCCAGGCGCTGGATCTGATCGACATCCAGGGCCACAGCCCTGCCGAAGCGGCCACGATGCTCGGGCTCGACGCGGGGACGGTGCGCACCCATCTCCACCGCGCTCGCCGCACGTTGCGATCGCGCCTGCTGGAGGAACACCCTGAGCTGCTGGAAGGACTGGCGCCGTGAACTGCACCGAATGTCGCGACCGACTGCTGGAGGCTGCCCCCGCGGTCCTGCGCGGTGAGGACGTCTCGGACGTGGCACCACATCTGGATCGCTGCGCCTCGTGCCGGGCCATGACCCAGCTGCTGCTCGATCAGCAAGCTCGGCTCGCCGATGCACTCAACGCACTCGCACCGGCCGGGGCAGCCGACGTCGCTGCACTCGCCGCCGCGCGGAAGTCCCGCTCGCAGCGGCAGCGACGCCGCTGGGTGATGCTGGCACCCATCGCGGCCGCCGCCGGCTTGGCGGCCCTGCTCGTGGCCGGAGGGGACGACGTGCCCCCACGACCGGGCTCGACCACGCCGCCGTCTCCACCGATCATCGAAGCAACCGACCAGAACGTGGTGGTCTACCAGACGAACAATCCGGACATCGTCGTGATCTGGCTCTACCCGAACGATGGGAGTGGAACATGAAGTGCCTCATGGTAGTGCTTGCGGCCGTCGCCGCGTTTGGCTGCAGCGCCGCGCCCGATCTCGAGACCGAGACCTTTGAATTGCAGTACCTCGACGCCGAGCGCGCCGCCGTGCTCATTCAGCCGTACGTCTTTGCCGACCGGCCGAACGGACCCGGTTCGATCAGTCAGGCCGAGAACATGGTGACGGTGCGGGAGACGCGGGACAACATCGACAAGATCCGGCGCGTGCTGGCCGATATCGACCGTCCGCGGCCGACCGTCCGGCTGCACTTCCAGCTCATCCAGGCCGATGGCGCCGGTGCCGTCGATCCCGAAATCGCCGAGGTCGAGGCGGAGCTACGGAAGCTCTTTCGGTACGAGGGCTACCACCTCATCCGGGAAGCCGTCGTAGGTGGAACGGAAGGCAGCCACATAGAGCAGGTCATCGGTCGTGAGGACGACGCCAACGTCGGCTTCATCCTGATGGCATCGATCGGCGCCGTGCGCGGATCGGGCGACTCAGCCATGGTGCAGCTCGACGTGGGCGTGCGCAGCCCCATGCGCGGCGCACTTCAGACGACCGTAAATGCCCGCAGTGGGCAGACGCTCGTCGTGGGCAACGCACAACTCATCCAGGGCGGGGGAACGCTGATTCTCACGGTACGGCCGGAGATCGTCGACTGAGCGTGGGACCGGACCGTCCGCGGCGCAGGGTGGCAGGCGCGTGAAGGCACCGAGCCCGGCCACCCTGTATCCCCCTCCCTCCTCACACCTCCCGCACTCCGCCGTCGCGACCAGACGGTCGAGCGAGTCCGCGCGCGTCGGACGGAGACGCCCGGACGGGGAGAGCGCGCTGCTCAACCCTCGGGCCGCTCCGGGAAAATGAGGCTCATGCAGGTTCCGCCGGCCTCGGCCTTCCGCAACTCGGACAGATCGACCGTCACCACCCGCCGCCCCCGGTTCCGGACCCGGTCCGCGGTCCGGGGGGCATCGCTCGCGATGAGCACGGCGTCCTGGACCAAGACCGCGTTTGCCCCGCTGGGCTCCGCAGCATGCACCGTGAGCAGCTCCACCTCACGGAACGCCCCGGCGTCGATCCAGTTCCCGTTGACCAACACGACCGAGTCGCCGACGTGCGAGCAGGCCGACTTCAGGTGGAGACACCCCTTGACCGCTACGGGGCACACCCGATAACCGAGCGGCTCGACGAGCCGTGCTAGCTGCCTGATGCCGGCGTCGTTGGTGCGCGTCGACATGCCGACATACAAGACACGCCCCACCCGCAGCACGTCGCCGCCATCGAGTGTCCCCGGGGCCTCGATGCAACGCAGCTCGCGGTAGGACGCGAGCACTGGCGCGACCGTGTCCACCTCGGCAAGCCGAGAGCCCGCTCCGGGTCGCGCGAGCACCGCGATCTCGTCGAGTACGACAGCGGTGTCCTCGACGAAGACCGCATCGGGGAGCTCGGGCTGCTCGGGCAGAGAGATCACACGAGCTCCGAGTATCGCCAGCAGGTCCTCGTACGCCCGATGCTGAGCCCGTGCAAGCGCAATGTCGATCGGAACCCGCTCGAGGTGGGTGAGCTCGCAGCAAGCGAGCGCCGAGGTGGGAGGTCGGGTGAGGGCGACGATCACGGATCAGCCCGTCCCGCCGGAAACCCACACCTTCGCCCTGTGCGAGCGGACTGCACGTCGCCACACCGCACTCTTCGTACAGCGGTCTGGGTCCTCCCCATTCGGTCCTGCACCCTCTGCACAGCCCCCTTCACTCCTCACCCCCCACTCTTCCCCTTCGGGCTTCGAAGAACTCCCTGAGCACTGCCCCGCACTCCTCCGCGCGCACACCGCCTCGCACCTCCGGCCGGTGATTGAGCCGCGGATGCCTCAGCAGATCGCCGACGCTCCCGGCCATGCCCGCCTTGGGATCGTAGGCGCCGAAGACCACATGGCCGACCCGAGCCAGGATGATCGCACCCGCGCATTGCGCACAGGGCTCGAGGGTGACACAGAGCGTGGCGCGATCCAGCCGATCGTCACCGAGGTAGGCAACGGCCCGCTGGATGGCCAGCAGCTCGGCGTGCTGCGTGAGATCGCATCGCGCGACCGTCTCGTTGTGCGCGCGCGCAACGACGTCACCGTGCGCGACGACGGCGGCACCGACCGGCACCTCACCGAGGGCC
>JBDHDN010000037.1:0-14833 GCA_039591485.1 Gemmatimonadota bacterium | reverse complement strand
CAGTGGGTCGATCCCGCCTGCCCTCGGAAAGCTCGGGTTGCTGGAAGAGCTTCACCTCCAATCGAACGAGCTGCGCGGTGCGATCCCGCCGGAGCTGGGCGACCTCGCGAATCTGCGCGATCTGGAGCTCTACTCGAACCAGTTGAGTGACCCGATCCCGGCCACCTTGGGCAAACTCACCAGCATGGAGCGGCTGTTGCTCGGTGACAACCAGCTGACTGGCCAAATTCCGCCCGAGCTTGGCAACCTGACCAAGCTCCGGGGGCTGGAGCTGTACGAGAACCAGCTGACGGGCCCGATCCCCCCCTCGTTCGGCAACCTGGCGTTGCTCGAGGCTCTATGGCTGGTGGACAATGACCTGAGCGGGCTGGTGCCGCTGGGCGTGGCTACCCTCGGCGGGGCATTGCCGCTCTCCGGGCACTGCGCGTTCGTGCCACCGGGGAACGACGGACTCTATATCGTCAACACGCAACCCTACCGCGACGCTGACCAGGATGGCGACGGCGTCATCTGCGGGCTTGCCTTCAGCGCGTTCATTCCGATTGCCGTCGACATCAAGCCGGGCAGCGACCCGAACGCGATTGCACTGGGAGCTGCCGGAGTCCTCCCGGTGGCCATCCTTGCCACCAACGACTTCGACCCCGCCGAGGTCGACCCGAGCACCGTCACTGTCGGCGACGACGATGGGAACGATACGGCGGTGCTGAGCCGGAGGAACGGCAGCCTGATGGCTGCGCTCGCCGATGTCGACGGGGATGGTGACGTCGATCTCATCGTGCATGTGGCGATCGGTGCGCTGGTGGCGAATGGCGATCTCGATGCCAACACCACGGCGCTGATCCTGAACGGGGCGACAATGGCGGGGTTCCCCGTTCGGGGCGGCGACGCAGTCCGGATCGTACCCTAGGGTCACGACACGACTGCAGGTGGGAAACGGCTCCGCACACCATCGGTGTGCGGAGCCGTCTGCCGTTGACGCTCTCCGGATCGCAGGGCACTTTGGCAGTTGGGTGACCAGTCGGAGGTACGGTTCGATGGTGCGGGATCGCATCCAGCCACTGATCCTGGGTCGGGGCACGGGAGGGCAGGCGCTCCGCCACGCCCTCGCGCTGTATCCCGACGAGGTCGCACCGGCGAGGTGGCTCGAACGCGATGCGCCCCTGCCGCAGCCGGAGAACCCCGAGCGGACGCTGCTGGTCATTGCGAACCCGCACGCGCTCCACACGCCACGACTGCTGGAGGCGGCGGAACGAGGATACCGGTTCGCGATCTGCGAGAAACCAGCCGCCGTCGACCTCGATCAGGTTCGGGCGCTCGAAGGCCTTCCGGTGGCGACCTGGATCTGCCACGGCTACCGGATGCTCTGGGGACCCCAACAGTTGAAGCGGGCACTGGCCGCCGGACGGTTCGGAACGGTCATCTCGATCGAAGGTCGCTACTGGCAAGCGAGCGCCACCCGACCACCACGGCGTGATTCGTGGAAGGATGCACCGGAGATCAGCGGGCAATTCGACGTGCTGCTCGATCTGGCAACGCACTGGGCCGATCTCGTAGCTCAGGTCGTCGGGCGCCTGCCCGACCGCGCGACCGTCCGCAGATGGTACGT
Organism: Gemmatimonadota bacterium; assembly: GCA_039591485.1. Classification (GTDB taxonomy): domain Bacteria; phylum Gemmatimonadota; class Gemmatimonadetes; order Gemmatimonadales; family GWC2-71-9; genus JAOTVV01. The sequence goes on along the minus strand of JBDHDN010000037.1, from coordinate 13,227 downwards.
CAACGCGCCTGCCCCACATCGGGACACGCACGTGCACCTCACGATGACGTTCGGCGATGTCGTCAGCTTCGGCTCGATCTCGAAGACGGTGCACGGAGCCGGTAACACGCTGGAGCTCGAGATCGTCGGTGCGCGAGCGTCGGCAAGCTGGGCGGTCGAGCGGCCCGACGTGATCGTCTGGGGAAAGGAACGGTCTCGGTCGACCGAGGTGCGCACCGAAGCGGAACTCCCCGCTCGTCCGGCGCCGTTCCATGGGCTAGGCTGGATGGAGGGCTACGCGCGCGTGGCAGGCGAGGTGATCCAGCACATCCAGGAGGGCCGAGCGCCAGACGCACCGACCTTGCGGGAACATCTGGATATCCTCCGGTGCCTGCTCGCTGCTGCCGAGCGCGAAGCCGCGGGGTGAGGGGGCCGTGCGGCTCGGCGCGGCCAGTCATACAGCTCACGGTGGAGAGCGTGCTGCGGCTGGCCGTCCACGGCGATACTCACCGTCATCCTGTCGCCAGTGAGACATGATGAGAGTGCTGAAGATCGTTGGCTCGATCCTCGTGGTCATCGCCGTGGTGTCCGCCGTTGCCTGGTTCGGATTCCTGAGGCCCGAGCCACCGCCGATCTCTCCGGAGGACCGAGCTGTTCTCACCCTGATGCCCTTGCCGGCAGCACTTCGGTTGGAAGACGGACTGCTCGTGCTGGATGCCGATGTGAGCCACCAGTTCCGTGGTTCCTCGACCCGGAGGCTCGAGCGAGCGGTGCGCCGCTTCTACGCCAAGCTCTCAACGACGACGGGTGTGCGGTTCGGGAATGGTGACGAGCCGCGGTTGATCCTGGAGTGGGGTGGGGGCGCGGCCGACTATCCTGCGTTGGGCGACGACGAGTCCTTTTCCATCGAGGTCTCCGATCGCGAGATGCTCGTAAGGGCTCCGGCTGAGACCGGAATCATCTACGGATTGGAGACCCTGGTTCAGCTCGTTCGGGAGGAGCAAGATCGATGGGTCGTTCCGCAGCTCTCCCTGCATGATCGGCCCAGGTATCCCTGGCGAGGCGTACTGATCGACGTCGGCAGGCACTGGATCCCGAAGGACGTCATCCTGCGGAATTTGGATGCCATGGCGTCTGTCAAGCTGAACGTCCTCCACTGGCACCTGACCGAGTATCAGGGGTTCCGGGTCGAGTCGAAGGTGTTTCCTGCTCTGCATGAGAGAGGGTCCAACGGGCACTACTACACCCAGGACGACGTCCGCGACGTGATCGCATACGCGGCCGACCGCGGGATCCGCATCGTCCCGGAGTTCGATCTCCCCGGCCACGCGACGTCCTGGTTCGTCGGGTATCCCGAGCTCGCCAGCGCTCCGGGTCCCTACCTCCTCGATTCCGTCTTCGGGGTGCTGGAGCCGGTCATGGATCCCACCAGAGAGGAGGTGTACGCGTTCCTGGACCGCTTCTTCGGTGAGATGGCTGAGTTGTTCCCCGACCGCTACGTCCATATCGGCGGTGATGAGGTTGTCGGTGACCAATGGGAGGAGAATGCGCGCATCCGCCGGTTCATGGCCGAGCGGGATCTGGAGGATGCGCATGCGCTCCAGACGTACTTCAACATCCGCCTACAGCGGATTCTGGAGAAACACGGAAAGAGAATGATGGGGTGGGATGAGATCCTCCACCCCAAGCTGCCGCCACAGGATGTCGTCGTGCAGACATGGAGGAACCACTCGTCGCTGTGGGAGTCGGCGCGGAGTGGCTACGGGGCGATCTTGTCAGCCGGCTATTATCTCGACTACAAGCAACCAGCCGGCTATCACTACCGCGTCGATCCCGCCGTGATCCCCGGTGCCGTCACGATCGAGATCGATTCCACCGACTGGAAGGGATGGCGCTGCACCCTCACGCTCTCCGACATGGACATCGATGGAGCGATCTACCTGTTCGGGGAAGGTGAAGACTTGCGTGGCGTGACGCAGTTCATGGAGGGCTCGGCCGGGTTCACCGATGCCGTGCTCGAGGGGGATCGTCTCACGTTCTCCACCGAGTCAAACTTCGGCACGGTGAAGTTCGACGCGAGGATCACGGGAGACTCGATCCGCGGGACCGCCCGGCTCTCGTTCTTCACGCTGCAACTGAGGGGAGCGCGCTCCGGCGGATCCGACATGGAGGCAGGGGGACGGCTTCCCGAGTTCACGAGGATCGACCCGCTGACCGAAGAACAGGCGACGAGACTCCTGGGGGGCGAGGCATGCATGTGGACCGAGATGGTCGACGCCACAACGCTGGAGTCGAGGGTCTGGCCGCGAGCCGCGGCCATTGCCGAGAAACTCTGGTCGCCGCAGACGCTGACCGACGATACCGGAGACATGTATCGCCGGCTCATGATTCTGGATGACCGATTGCACGATCTGGGGCTACGGCACCGTAGCTATCGGGAATCCTTGCTCAGCGACATGGCCAGCGAGGAGTACCTCCATGCGCTGCGGACGATCGTGGATCTCTTGGAGGAAGACAAGTTCTTCTTTTTTAATGATACGGCGACCACCGAGATCTACACGACGACACCGTTGAACCGCGTGGTGGACGCGGCACCTCCCGAGAGCTACGTGGCATATCGCTTCGCACAGGATGTAGACTCCTGGATCGCATCTCGCGACACGGCACTGCGGGAGCGGTTGGAGCAGATCCTTCGGACGTGGACCGCGAACCATGAGCGGTTGGCACCGGCGTTTGCACAGTCGGCCCGGTTACAGGAGATAGAGCCCCATTCGGTGCACCTTGCTGAGCTGGCCAGTCTGGCACTCGAAGCGCTGGCGGGGCGCAGAGCGCAGTTGCAGCAGGATTCGACGCTCCTCGCACTGTTTGCCGACGCGGAATCCCCCTACGGCGGAACCATCCTTCCGGTGGTCGGCCCGATCCGGAACCTCGTGACACAGGCCATCCCGGAGTAGGGACACCCGGCTTCGCTCACGCGGCGCATGTCCGCGACCCGGATGCCGGAAGACACGAGCGTCTGCGGGCGCACGGGCCACCGAAGGACCTCCCTGTGCCGGCGCGTCCCGTGATGGAGCAGCCCGCTCGTGCGGGGGATTCACGATCCTTCCTGTGGCAAGTATGATTCTCCGAGCATGTGCATTCGTGATTCGGGCTCGGTCGGCGACCGACCCCGAGTCATTCTCCGCACGAGGAGCAGTTCATGGACCATCCCGTTCACCGCGTCGTCGATCTGGTATCACCCGACAGCCAGCTGGTCTTCAACATGGACATTGCCGAGGCGCACCGCGTGTTGCTCGGTCACGTGCCTGGTGGTGTGGATTCGATCCAGGGGTCGTTTGCCCTGGTTGCCCGGGAGCATGAGCGCGTGGTGCTGGCGAGGAGCCTGGATCGTCCGCTGCGGTACTTCCTGGCGAAGGAGGCCAGCGGACCGCTCCTGGTAGTGGCGGAGCGGATCGACGCCATTCGAGCGTACCTGAAGAAAGCAGGCTATGCCGATCAGTTCCACCCGTCCTACACCCGGATGGTGCCAGCGCATCATGTGACGACGATTCGTCTCGTAGGCTGTCCCGATCCCAACCCAACGTACGAGCGGTTCGTGGCACCCGCGATCGAACGACTGCCGAGCGACGTGGACGTCATTGGCGAGCAGTACATCACCGCGCTGCGCCACGAGGTGGCACAGTGGCTTCGAGCCATACCGGCCAAGGAGCCGATCGGCGTGTTGTTCTCGGGTGGCATCGACAGCGGGGCCGTACTGCTGACCGTGTATCGCCTGCTCCTCGCGACGGGACAGAGTCCGTCACGCCTCAAGGCCTTCACGCTATCGATCGACGGTGGTGGCACGGACGCAGACCAGGCACGCGCGTTTCTGGGGCAGCTGGATCTGGAAGTTCTCGGAGAGACGGTGGAGGTACCGGCGGAGCGACTCAGACCATTCGAAGCGGTCGAGGTGATCGAGGATTACAAGCCCCGCGACGTGGAGTGCGCGACGGTCAACCTGGCGTTGCTGGATGAGATTCGACGCCGCTATCCGGAGTGGCGCTACCTGGTCGATGGCGACGGTGGGGACGAGAACCTGAAAGACTACCCGATCGAGGAGAACCCGGAACTCACTATCGTCAGTGTGGTGAACAATCCCCTGTTGTACCAGGAAGGGTGGGGAGTCGACCGGATCAAGCATTCACTGACGTACAGCGGGGGACAGAGCCGTGGGTGCGTGCGCACGTTCGCCCCGATGCAGAAGCACGGCTTCCTGGGGTTCAGTCCGTTCACCCGCCCGGCGCTCGTTCGCATCGCGACTGCAATCCCGTTCGACGAGCTGAGTGCCGGTTCGCATGAGGCTCTCTATTCGCTGAAGGGGGACATCGTCCGTCGCGGCCTGCGGGCGGTGTGGGGCATCGACATGCCGGTGTTCGAGAAGCGCCGCTTTCAGGAAGGGGCGACGTCTCCATCGGTCTTCGCTCACCGATTCACGGCCGAGTCACACGCCTACCGGGAGCATTTCCTCGCGCTCCATCGCAGCTGAGCGTGCTCGCGTGCGTACCGCGCGGGAGGCTGCACGGATCCGAGCGTTGCGGCCGCCCAAGCCGAAGATCGATCCGTGGAAGCCGATCGATGTCCTCCTTGAAGACGAGCGGCAGGCGGACGGCAGCCTGGAATCGTGTCTGACGGTCTTCCTCGCCGGTGCGGAGTGTCCGTTCACCTGCGTCCACTGCGACCTCTGGCGGTTCACCCTGGACGGACCGACGCCTCGTGGAGCCGTTCCTTCGCAGCTCGTTCAGGCGCTGGTGCCCAGGATCTGGCAGCGGCTTCCCGAGTCCATCAAGCTCTACAACGCGAGCAACTTCTTCGATCCGCGGGCAGTGCCTCCAGAGGATCTACCGATCCTCGCGGCACACCTTGCGTCGTTCCGTCGGGTGACGGTCGAGTGCCATCCTCGGTTGGTGGGGGAAGCGTGTAGGCGCTTTGCCGGATCGCTGGCAGGACGACTCGAGATCGCCATGGGATTGGAGACGGTGCACCCGGACGCGCTGCCGCGCCTCAACAAGCAGATGACCCTATTGCAGTTCGACGAGGCCGTCGCCTTTCTGCGGAGCTCAGGCATCGGCAGCCGAGCCTTCGTGCTGGTGTCGCCGCCGTACGTCCCGGCGCAGGAGGCGGTCGAGTGGACAGTGCGGAGCGTGGAGCATGCCCTGGACGCGGGTGTCGACGTCGTCTCGCTCATTCCGATGCGCGGAGGTGACGGCGAGCTCGGCCGGCTAGCCGCTGAGGGGACGCTTGTCCCACCGTCTCTGGGGACATTCGCTCTCGCCGTGGAAGAATGCCTCCGTCTGAACCGGGGGCTCGTGCTGGCGGATCTGTGGGATGTGGAGACCATGCGAGGATGCAGCAGGTGCCGCACGCGACGCATCGCCCACCTGCGCGACATGAACCGGACCGGCCGGATCGGGACGCACCCGGTCTGCGACCAGTGTGCGCCGCTCGGCTGACGGAGGGATTCGTGGAGCACTATCACGTGGCCGTTGTCGGGTCGGGATTCGCCGGGGCTATCCTCGCCCGTGTGCTGAATCAAGTGGGGCTTCGGGTCAGCCTGTTGGAGCGGCACCGGCATCCGCGCTTCGCCATCGGTGAATCGTCCACACCGCTGGCGGCCATTGCGTTGGAGCGGCTGGCCCGTCGTTACGGCCTGGAAGACTTGGGGTGGCTCGCCGCCTACGGACGGTGGAAGCAACACATACCGCACGTCCGCCGCGGGCTGAAGCGTGGGTTCACGTTCTATCGGCACCGTCGGGGTGAGGAGTTCCACGACACTCCGGAGCACGTCGGGAGACTGCTGGTGGCGGCCAGCCCGAGTGACGAGGTGGCGGACAGCCACTGGCTGCGCGAGGATGTGGATGCGTTCCTGGTGCAGCGGGCCACGGACGAGGGCGTGGACTATCGAGACCAGGTGGACGTCGAGCGGGTGCAGCACGCGGCGCCCAATGGCTGGATCCTCGATTGCCAGCGGGGCGAGTCGCGCTATTCGCTGCGGGCCGACGTACTCATCGACGGCTCGGGTGCCGGCGGGCTCCTGGCAAGCACGTTGCCGATTGGATCCGAACTCGATCGCACGGCGCTCGATACGGGGTTGGTGTACGCCCACGTCGAGGGGGCGGGCGCGTTCGCCGATGTGTCTCCGGGGCCGTATCCGGACGAGAAGGCGGCGGTACATCACCTGCTCCGCGAAGGATGGATGTACGTCCTCCCTTTCGATCACGCCGTTGCCAGCGTGGGAATCTTGTTGCGCCGCGCCGCGCTGGCGAAACTCTCGGCGTCCGGGGTGACATCGCCCGAGACGATCTGGGAGACCGTGTTGGGCCGGTACCCCAGCCTCGCGCGGCAGTTCGCCTCCGCCAGCGTCGTCCAACCGCTGCGCAAGGAGTCCAGAGTGCAGCGGTGGCTTGCGAATGCGGCCGGTCCGGACTACGCGGTGCTGCCCCACACCTACGCCTTTCTGGACCCCATGTTCAGCATGGGGATCGCCTGGAGCGTACGCGGTGTCGAGCGCCTTGCCCTGGTGCTGGAACGGGCCATGCGGGACGGCGCGCTGGATGGGTCAGCGATCGCCGCCGGCTTCCAGCGATACGCGGGCATCCTGGAGAGCGAGGTACAGCAGATGACGCGTCTTCTCGAGGGTGCCTACCTGGCCATGGACGACTTCGAGTTGTTTGCGGCGCAGAGCTTCCTCTATTTCGTCACGGTCACCTATCGCGAGGTCGAGGAACGGCTTTTCCCCGAAGGGCGAGAGGAGTCGGTCCCGGCCTGGGACGGCTTCCTGGGCGCCGGCAGCGGGTCGTGGGAGGGACTGTTCGACGAGTCCAGACGGCGACTTTCAACATTGTCTGGTGCACGGGACCAGGCGGCAATCGAACGCGCGCGGCGGGCATTCATCGGATGGATCCCGCATGCCATCCGGGAATACAACGTCGCAGGGTTGGCGGATCCTGCGCGTCGGAATCTGTATCCCGTGGACTTCGACGTTCTAGTCGAGCGCGCGGGTTTGCTGGGGATGACCGGGGACGACATGCGCGCGAAGCTCCCCCTGTTACGCGGGTAGCCGCCCCAAGGCGAACGGGCTCGCCGTCCCACATCCCGGACGGTCACCTGCCTCGCGTGCGGAGTCGCGAGCGGCGAGGCCTCACACGCACGGTGTGACGGATTAGGCGAGGCGCTCCCGGAAGGCCGGCCGCTGTCGAGCCGCGCGACTCGGGTGTGGGAAGAGCAACCACACCAGCGCAAGCGCGTAGCAGACGGAGCCGCCCAAGATCTCGACGCCGTGAGCCAGCCGGAGCGCCGGCGGGAAGAACGTTGCCTGGAGCAGTCCGGCGAGGCCAAGGGCGACGAAGTGCCCGAGACTCAGCGCGAGTATGAGTCGGCCGCGTGTTGCCCGCCACGCGACGATCACCGGCAGGGAAACGAGCAGGAGGAGTAGGCTGCGCCCAAGGACTACCTGCAACATGGTCGACAAGGGCGGAATGACGAGGAAGTCGAGCCGCTCGTAGTAGGGCGTCACGATCGGCGCGACCATGAGGCCGAACAGGAAGTAGACGACCGGGAAGGTGACGACCGCCAACCCCAGCCGCACGGCGAGCCGCATCGGTGTCCAGCTGGCGAAGAACGCTCCTGCGCTTTCCCTCGAGTGCTCCTCAGACGGCGCAGCGACCAGGAGCGCGACGAGGAGCCCGACGAACACCGACGACGGCAGATGCATGGCGATCAGGGCCGCTTCTCCGCCCAGCGTGGTGAAGACGCTCGCTTCGATCGTGTTACCGACACCGTACACGCCGAAGAGGAACGCCGTGAGAATCGCGCCGCGCACCCACCAGCGGCCGGCGAGTCCGGCCGCCATGGTTGCGAGTGCCACGGTGATCGTGATGGACGCAAGCACGAAGAGCAGAACGTGAGGGCCTCCCCCGTCGGCCGACGTGGGCAATGGTAGCTGCAGTCCGAGGACTGATACCAGTGCAACACCCAGCATCTGACCAGCGAACAGCGCTGCCACGCAGACGGGAAGCTTCCAGAGCCACGGAAGCACGCGGGTTCGGGTATTCATGATGTTTCCTCCTCGAACGCTTTGATGGCCTTGCGTGCCCACCGCGCGAAGGCCCGATACTGCTCGATGCCCGCAGCCAGAGCCATACGGGGCTGGAGGGGCGTATTGTCCGGGACCTCTTGCTGTTGCCGGCGCAGCTCTCCGACATAGCCCTCGACTTCGACCAGGAAGTCCGCGAGGAACCGCTGCGTTGGAGTGCTGTGGCCCAGTACCGAGTGCAGCGCGAACCGGAGCATCAGCTCGTCGACACGGCGCTCCACGTCCTCGCGGTCGATCTCGCGTACCAGCCACGCCTCGAGGACTTCCCGTCCGGCAGCGGTCGGTCGGAACACCATCCGGGGTCGCAGCGCGGTTGTCGCATCGACCTCGCCCTCGATCAGCTCACGCTTCTCGAGCCGCCGCAGTGCCGGGTAGATGGCGCCGGGGCTGCCGCTGAAGCTCCCCATGGCCGTCGTCTCGAATGTCTTGCGCAGATCGTAGCCCGATTGGGGCAACTGCGTGACCAGTCCGAGCAGGGCGTACTCGAGCGTCGTGAGCGAGCGTGGCTGCATAGTACTAAGCATAATAGTACGACGCGTACTATATGTCAATCTCCGATGGCTGGCGTGGCGTGAGACCTCCGTTCAAGTGCGCGCGCGGGGGAGAGGCTCCAAATTGTGGATTGAGCGCTCCGAGTAGCGGGGGTGGCCGACAGATCACCCGGCGAGGTCAGGATGCGCGTTGTCGACGGTCACTCCATCGCACGCCACCACGCGAGGAATTTCATGTTCCGGTCCCAGCTTCAGGTGCCTCGATGCACGTTGGCGCTGCTCATCGGTGGGTTCTTGGGAGCGGGGGCTTGCACCCCGTCCTTCGAGGGCTACACCACCCGTGGAGACCAGATCGTGGACCGTGCGACAGGCGAACCAGTCCACCTGATCGGGTTCGGGCTCGGCGGTTGGCTCCTGCCCGAGGGCTACATGTGGGGCATTCGCACGCTCGATCGGCCACGGCAGTTCGAGCGTGCGATCGAGGACCTGATTGGCCCCTCCGACGCCGCCGAGTTCTGGCGCCGCTACCACGAAAACTACGTGACCGAGCAGGATGTTCGGGCGATGGCGGCGATGGGAGCGAACTCTCTCCGCCCGGCGCTACTCGCCTCCAAGCTGATGCCGGAGGAGCAGCCAGCGAGCGGACCGTACATCTTCACCGACGAAGGCTTCCGGTCTCTCGATTCCATCGTTGCATGGGGCTCGCGGTACGGTGTGGGCATCGTGTGGGACATGCACGGGGCGCCCGGGGCACAGAATGCCGAGAACATCTCGGACAGCGACGGCGAAGCCCGGCTCTGGACCGAGCCGGACGTCTACTGGCCCCGGCTCACGGCCCTGTGGCGCCGAATCGCCGAACGGTACGCCGGGAATCCGTACATCATCGGGTACGACCTGCTCAACGAGCCGCTCCTCAGGCGGTACGAGGGTATCGAGGAGGCGGACCTTCGCGCGCTGTACGTTCGGCTGACGGAAGCGATCCGGGAGGTCGATTCCAGCGGCATCATCTTCATCGAGGGCGACGACTGGGCGCAGAACTTCCGGATGCTGGAGCCGATCGACTGGGATCCCCATCTCGTGCTTGCATTCCACTCCTATCCTCCGACGTCGTCCGCCGAGGGATTGGCGCGGTGGGACAGCCTGCGGACACGCTACAACGTGCCGCTTTGGCACGGGGAGACCGGGGAGGTCGCGGCGCCGTTCGATTTGAACCGCAAGGCGTCGGCGTTTCTGCGGTCGGCGAACGTCGGCTGGAATTGGTGGACCCACAAGAAGATCGCTCGGACAACGCAGCCCTGGCATTGCCCACCGACGGAGGGCTTCCAGCGCATTCTGGACCACTGGCAGGGAAGAGCTGACCGTCCGACGGCTGCGCAGGCACGCGACTGGCTGTTTGACCAGGCCGAGAAGGTGCACAGCCGCTACTGTGACTTCCTTCCGGAAATGGTTGCCTCGCTGAACGGGCTGGATCCCGAGCGCTGGCTCTCGATCCGCGAGACTGAAGTGCCTGCGATCTACCTGCATCCGACGAATGCAATCGTACCTGCCGGTGAGGCTACCATCCTGCGGGTTCGGGCGACCGGGTATCCCCTGTCGTACACGTGGCTGCGCAACGGCGGACCGGTCACTGTCGAGGGCGGTCCGCGACTGTCCGTCACGCCGCGGTCGGAGGCTGACGCGGGCCTGTGGCAGGTCGTCGTCTCGAACCGACTCGGGGCTGACACGAGCCGGTCGGCGCGGATCGAAGTGCGCCCGTTTGCAGGGTTGGAAGTGCCGCGTGCCACGATCTTCGGTCCGCCCACGCGCTTGGAGCACTTGGTGACCGGGCCGTCGATGCCGATCCCTGACGATCTGTCGGCCCGATTGGCGCTGCGCTGGGACGATGCAGGTCTCCACGGTCGCATCGACGTGACCGACGCCGTGTTGCGGAATCGGGATGGCCGTCCGGCGCACAATGACGGCGTCGAGGTCTACCTGGACCTCGACAACGCGAAAGCCCTGGACTACGCGGCCGACGACGTGCAGATCCGAGTGACCCGTGGCGGGGGCACGTCCGCGGATCGCGGAACCATGCCGGAGGGGTTCACGGCCACCCAGCAGGAGACCGCTCGAGGCTACATCGTCGAGTTCACCGTCCCGCTTCCTGTGGCGGTGGGTCCCGGTGATTTCATCGGGGTGGACGTGCACGTGATCGACAACGACGACGACCGGCGCGAGCACAAGATCGGCTTGACGAGCCCTCGCGACGATGCACATCGCTCGCCGGCGGCGTTCGGGACGGTTCGGCTGGGAGGGTAGACGCGGATGCCGATGCGCTTCGGGCTCTTCCTCGGAGCTCTCCACCTCGGCGCGAGTGCAGTCTGTGCCCAAGCCCCGCCTGCACCGAGCGTGACCGCCCTGCGCGTCGGCGATTCGATCAAAATCCGAGTCGATGGCGTCTTGGACGAAGCCGTCTGGCGTCAGGCCAGGCCCGCAGCGGGGCTGCGCCAGCAGGAGCCACGCGAAGGGGAGCCGGCGAGCGAGGACACCGAGGTCCGCGTCGTGTTCGACGGCTCGACCCTCTACGTGGGGATCATCGCGTTCGATCGCGAGCCCGATCGCGTGCTCGCACGCATTCTCCAGCGAGACCGCGTGATGGAGATGGGCTTTGGGGGAGGCGAGCCGCAGTTCGGAGGGGACGACGGCGTCGCGATTCTGTTCGACCCGTTTCACGATCACCGCAACGCCCTCGTGTTCGCCACGAATCCGAACGGTGCGGAGTTCGATGCGATGGTCACCGACGAGGGTCGGGAGTTCAATATCGATTGGCGCGCGATTTGGGAGGTGCGCGCTCGGCGCACCGACGAGGGATGGTCTGCCGAGTTCGCCATTCCGTTCCGGACCCTGCGCTACCCGGGGGATGGTCGGTCCTGGGGGTTCAACGTCTCCCGCATGATTCGTCGCAAGAACGAGATAGTGCTGTGGAGTGCGTGGTCACGGAACAATGAGGGATTCCTGCGCGTGAGCCGCGCGGGGCATCTGGAGGGACTCGTCGACTTGCCGCGTGCAGGCATGAACCTCGAGGTCAAACCGTACGTGCTGGGTGGAGGGACCCAGGAGCGCTCGGATTTGGGCGATATCGATACCGAGCCGGAGCTCAAGGCCGGCCTCGACGCGAAATACGAGTTGCGCCCTGGGCTCCTTCTCGATGCCACGCTGAACACTGACTTCGCGCAGGTGGAGGTCGACGACGAGCAGGTCAATCTGACGCGGTTCTCGCTGTTCTTTCCCGAAAAGCGCGAGTTCTTCCTCGAGAATGCGGGCATCTTCGAGTTCGGCACACGCGGGTTCTTCGAGCCACCGCCGTTTCTCCTGTTCTTCTCACGGCGCATCGGCATCGACCCCGATTCGGGCGCCGTTCCCGTCATTGGCGGGGCGCGGCTCACAGGACGGCTTGGCGAGCAGACCGTCGGACTGCTCGATATCGTGACCAACGACGCGTACGGCATGCCCGAGGAGAACTTCGCGGTCGTTCGCGTCAAGCGGGACGTCGGCGGTGCCAACTACGTGGGAGCCATGCTCACCGACCGGCGCTCGGCGGACGTCTCGAACACGGCCGTGGGGCTCGACGGCTCCTGGTGGCCGACCGGCCCGCTCAACCTCCAGGGGTTCTTCGCCCGCACGACCGTCTCCGGTGAGGGGGGCGAGGGCAACGCCTACCGGCTCGGCGTCGACTACCAGACGGACGTAGTGGGCATCGACGTGCAACACCTCTACATCGACCCAGAGACTACCGCAGACATGGGCTTCATCACGCGCGAGGATATCCGACGCACCAACGGATTCGTGCGTCTCACGCCACGGCCGAGGGTGCTGGGTCTTCGCAAGATCGACGGCTTCCTCCTGGGCGATCTCATCCTCGGGACCGACGGAGGACTGCAGGACTGGTACGCAGGACTCGGCGTCAATCCGGAGTGGGACTCGGGTGACAACCTGATCCTGTATGCCCAGCAGGGGTTCGCACGGATCGATGAGGAATTCGATATCCAGGACGTCATCGTGCCGCCCGGAGACTACGACGGCGGTGAGGTCGGTCTTTTCCTCAACTCGAGCCCGAACCGCCCCGTGGTCTTGCAGCTTGCCGGAGCACTGCAACGTCAGTACGGTGGCACGTTCAACACCGTGACGGCATCCGCCACGCTGAGCCCCAATTCGCACCTTTCGCTGCTCGGCGCCTTCACCTACAGCGACGTCGATCTTCCGAACGGAGACTTCATTGCGCGCATCGCGTCCCTGCGGCTCTCCTACGCCTTCTCCACTCGGCTCTTCCTCAACGGGTTGTTCCAGTACAACAGCCTCGACAACCGGGTGTCGGCGAACATACGACTGAACTGGATCCACCGGCCGGGGAGCGATCTGTTCATCGTCATCAACGACGAGCATGGCACGGACGATTCGCTGTGGGATCTCGACAATCGCGGTGCAGTCGTGAAGATCACGTACCTGATTCGGATCTGAGCTGCATCGGGGCCGACGATGCTGCGCGTGTGGGAGCGCGGGCACGGCTCTCCTCCTACCGGCGGGGCCTCGGGAGGGCATCTCCCCGGGCCATCCGACGGATCGTCCCTCAGCCTCCGCCCACGGCCG
>JBDHDN010000036.1:0-14840 GCA_039591485.1 Gemmatimonadota bacterium | reverse complement strand
AGCGGCCGCACGACCGCCGCCGGGTTGACCTTGCGGAGTCGCATGCCGACCAGCGTCATGAGCCCGATCCGCACACCGGCGGCGAGTGCCTCGATCCACAACCGGACCGGGATGAAGCTGAACAGCGCCCACAACACAACCACCCCTCCGACGAGCGCGATGATCGCCACCCAGGAGCCGAACTGCGCGATGTCGTTCATGAGCCTTTCCTCAGGAGTTGGTTAGGCGCCCGCCGCGCCGTCGACGGGCTCCACTACATGTCGATAGCTCTCGCTGCGGATGATCCGGACCCGCGTTCCCTTGGGCAGGAAGCCTACGTCGGAGACGACGTCGAGCCTCTCGCCGTCGATCCTGATCGTGCCAGCCGGCCGAAGATCCGTGATTGCCACTCCCTCGTGCCCGGCAAGGTCCTGCCGCGCCGTGCCGGACACGAAGCCATCGGCCGTCGACGTCGCGCTCTGGAGAAAAATGCCGCGTGCACCAGCCCGTGCCGGGAGCTGCCGCACGATCAGGTAGATCGCCGCGATCACGATCAAGCCCGCCATGAAGATGATCCCACTCGCGCGTGTCACGTCGCTCCAGGTCGGCAAGTTGCCGATGAGCGCCAGGAAAATCGACGAGCCAATGCAGAGGAACGCGATCAGCCCCGCGATGCCGAACCCGGGCACCAAGAACAGCTCGATGCCAAGTGCGACCAGCCCGGCGGCGAGCAACAGCAACTCCTCCATGCCGGCGAGCCCGATGATCCAGTGGCTGCCGAAGAAGGCCGCCAGCGACAGGATCCCGACCGTGCCGGCAACGCCGAACGACGGCGTCTTGATCTCGATCAGGATGCCGAGGGTGCCGATGGACAGGAGGAGCGGAGCGACGAGGGGATTCGACAGGAACCGCACCAGACGCTCAGCCCAGTTCACCCCCGGAACGCGCACCTCGGCACCCTCCACCCCGAGGAGCTCGAGCACCTCGTCAAAGTCGCTCACTTCGATGGCGTAGCCGACGCGCACCGCCTCGTCGGTGGTGAGGGTGAGGAGTTTCCCGGCCTCCACAAGCCCCTCGATCGCGATCTCCTCGTCCACCATGGCCTCGCCGATCGACGGATCGATGCCGCGCCGCTCCGCAATGGCCCGGAACTGCGCGCGCATCACGCTCTGTGCCTTCTCGGGTGCCTTCTCCGCACTGCCCGTTACCACCGTGGAAGCCCCCATGAGGGCGTCCGACACCATGAACACGGAGTCGGCGGACACGGAGATGAGGGCGCCAGCCGAGATCGCACGCGGATCGACCAGCGCATAGACCGGGATCCGGGCCACGCTGACCGCATCGACGATCGTGAGGGCGGCGTCCACCCGGCCTCCCAAGGTGTTCACGTCGAGGATGGCGGCGAGAGCACCGGCGTCCTCCGCCTCTTGCAGCACCCGCTCGATGTACGGCGCGAGCCCGAGTTCGATCGTTCCGGTAACGGGAATCCGGTACACGACATCCCGCTGCGCCGCCGCCCGGCACGGCAGGACGATCGAGACCGTCAGCAGCAGTAGCAACGAGGTCCGAAGCACCGTCTCCCCCCCGAAGAGTCGTTGTCCAAGTTGGAAGTTAGGATGGCGCAAGTGATTGCGAAAGCTCACCGAAGCAGCGGTCTGACCTACAACCTGAACCGCCAGATTCCCGCTACCTCGGCCAGTTCGTCGCTCCCCGACGCCCCGAAACCCCAACGCATGTGGCTAGCCGGTATACACCACGGGCGATGCCGTTATTCGCTGGGGGTGCTTGCGGTATGATCCGACGAGTACCAAGATGGGGGTGAAAAGCCGCTGCGGCTGCTGAGCTCGGGCTAGCGTGGTCCCGCTCGTCCCCTCCCGACGAGAAAAATCCTGTCTGGCGACAGAACGCTCAGCAAGCCGCAGTGCTTTCTGACCGACAGTGATGAAAGTCGCGTGCCACGATTCGCAAAACAGCCAACCCTATGTTTCCGAATGCGTTACGCGAAACCAGGCAGTCGTGCGGATCTTGCATTCGGCCGCACTTCTGGACGAGCGGTCCAGTCCGGTGGACGTCTGCGAGTCTGGTTGGCCGGGCCGAGGCTACCGTATGCAGTCGACCCCGATCGAGCACGGGGGCAGTAAGGTGAGGGCAACCCTTCGGTACGTACTGATCCTTGGGGGTGTTGCCATTCACGTCTGGACCGTCTGGATCGCATGGACGGCCAAAGGAGCATTTGCGGCGCTGTTCACGCTCACCGTGCCGTTCCTGGGCGAGATCGTGTGGGCCGTGTGGCTGAGCCTGCGGGAGGGAACGCCTTTGCATCCATACGTGCAGGTGCTGACGGGATACCTCGCACTGGCCGTCGCGCACCGCGCCTGGCGGCGCTGGGCATATCGCGGTCGGGATGCGTCCGATTCCGGCCAGCCAGCCGCAAATCCCGACAACGGCTCGGGTTGACAGATCCAAGCGGGAGTCTATCGTAGGGACAATCTGTCTCACCGGAAGGTCGCGACAGACACCGCCGCCGCAAGACGCTTCCCCCCCCTTTGCGCGCCCACCGACGACGAGTCTGCCGACCGATATGCGCGGAGGTGTTGCCATGATGGCGACCAGACTGCGCCAGATGCTCGAGGGGCCGCTCCTGCTTGCCGATGACACCGGCCTTATGCCGGACGCGCGACCGAAGCGGTCAGCGAACGATCCTGTAGCCGCTCACGAGCCGACGTTCCTTCCCCGTGCCCCGGGAGGCCCGGGCACTCCCCGCGTTGCCCCAGGGTCGAGCGCGGGCGGTTGGCGCACCTCGTCGGCCCTGTCGACTGAACGCTGACGAGCGTCCGGCGGATGGTATGCCGTCGCGCCCTTGGACGGCGTGCCCCCCGTGCGAAGGCCGTTGGCCAACTCGCATAATGCGGCCATGACGCGCGACTTGCTCAACGCCGCTGACGTGGACAGCGGTCACATCCAGAACATCCGGTGCCCGTCTCGCCCAAGTACTCGAGGAGGATCCGCCGCCGGCACCGGTGTGCGAACACGTAGCTGCGCATCGCCTCCAGCCCACGTCGGTCGGCGTCGCGGATGGCCCTCTGAGGTGTCTGGCTTCCCGAGCCGCCTTCGCGCAGGGCGCGAGCGAGCACCAGGTCACCTGCCGTCCACAGCATAACGCACCAGGCTCGCTGCCCGTCGCGCCCTGCCCGCCCTGCTTCCTGGACGTACGCTTCCGGGCGCGGCGGGACCCCGAGGTGAAGAACAAGCCGCACATCCGGCTTGTCGATCCCCATTCCAAAGGCGTTCGACGCGACGATGACACGACAGCGGCCGTCGAGAAACCGTGTCAGGAGATCGCTCCTGTCCGCTGCCGGGAGCCCTGCGTGGTATGGCAGTGCAGCGATGCCCCAATGCCGGAGGACGGTCGCCACCCCATCCGTCCGGTTCCGGGTCGGCACGTACACGATCGCGGTCCCGCTCACGTCGCGCAGCAGCCGAAGGGCCTGTCCCAGCCTTTCGCTCTCGCTCCGTACCCGCACGGCGGCGAAGTAGAGGTTCGCGCGGTCGAACGAGCGAACGACCTTGACCGGCCTGCGCAGTCGCAGCACGTGAACGATGTCATCCCGAGTCTCCGGCGTCGCGGTACCGGTCAGCGCCACGGTCGGTGGCATGCCGATGAGGCGGCGGCACCGGCCAATCGCACGATAGTGTGGCCGAAAGTCGTGTCCCCACTCGCTGATGCAGTGGGCCTCGTCTACGGCGAGATGGGCAATGTGGAGACCGCGCAGCTGGTGCTCGAGAGTCGCCAGACGCTCGGGTGCCAGGTAAAGGAGCTTCAGCTCGCCCGCCGCCGCGCGGCGGAGGACACGCTGGCGCTCATCCGCATGCTGAGCACTGGTGAGATAGGCTGCCGAGATGCCGCGCCGCGCGAGTGCGGCAACCTGATCCTGCATGAGGGAGATGAGTGGCGAAACGACCAATGTCAGACCGGAGCGCATCAGGGCTGGGACTTGATAGCAGACCGACTTGCCACCGCCAGTGGGGAGGACGGCGAGACAGTCCCGGCCCTGAAGCGCCGCGACGATCACCTTGCGTTGGTGATACCTGAACTCGACGTGCGACCATGCCGCGGCGAGCCTGGATTCCGCTTCGCTGAGCGTCGGCGCCGGCGCGCTCACCGACCGTCCCCGCGCACCGCTTCTCCGTACACCATGCCGCGCACCGCGGCATGCGCTCCCCGCCGCATCGTCTACTCCCCGAGAGATCCGAGGAACACGATGGACGACCCGGTGTTCGACTGCCCACCAGAACGCGACCGGGGCGGCGCAATTCCATCCGCTGGAGTCACCCGCCGCACCGTCACGCGGCGTAGAGCCGCACCAGCACCGTGAGGCCTCAGTCCGGGCGGGTGCCCTTGGCTCCCGGAGGGACTCGCCGCCAACAGTGCGTAGAGGTGCACGTCCTGCGCGTGGGGTCCGAGATTGGGAAAGACCATATAGCGCCTGAGCGTTCCCTCGCACTCCATCCCGGCTTTCTCGAGGACCCTGGCCGACGCCTGGTTCGCGACGTGACAGACGGCCTGGACCCGTTCGATACCTGGAAGCGCGATCCCAAACGCCAGCACGGCCTCGGCCGCCTCGGTCCCCAAGCCCCGATTCCAGTACGATCGGGCGATGTTGAAGCCCAGTTCCGCACGCGGGGGATGGAGACGCAGGTGCATCGCGCCAATCAGAGTGCCATCCTGCGCGAGCGTGATGACCCAGGGATAAGACTGTTCCTGCCGGCAAGTGGCGATGAAGGTCGCCAGGAATGCATGCGTCTCGTCGATGGATGCGTGGGGCGTCCAGATCACCCACCGGGTGACCTCGGGGTCGGTGGCATAGCCGCGGTAGATCGCATCCGCGTCATCGGGAACCGGCGGGCGCAACACCAGTCGCCTCGTGTGCAAGGTGGCGTGCGGCACCGCCTACGTCTTGTCGAGGAAGCGTGCAACGGCGGCGGCGAAGTCGGGCGTCGAGCGCGCAGTCGCGTTGACCCGTGCCCCGAGCGCGATGCCATCCGCAAACCCAAGCCCGTCCAATTCGTACAGCTGGCGCTTGATCAGCGCGAGCGCGGACGCGCTGCCCTCGGCCAGGCCGCGCAGGATCTCACCCGCCCGCTCGTCGAATCCGTCCATCGGTAGGACGCGGGAGACGAGCCCCACCCCCGCCGCTTCGGCGGCGGTGAGCAGGCGCCCCGTCATCACGAGGTCCACGGCCACCTTCTCCCCGACCGCCCGACGTAGCATCGCCATCACCATCGCCGGCACGAAGCCGCGGCGCACCTCCGGATAGCCAAACGTGGCCGCCTCGTGCGCCAGCACGATGTCGCAGGCCGATGCCAGACCGCATCCGCCGGCGAGGGCCCGCCCGTGCACGATCGCGATGAGGGGCTTCGGCAGCTCGCGCATGCGCACGAACACTTCCCCGAGGCGCATCGCGTGTGCCTCGTTTTCCTCCATCGTGCTGCCGGCGGATGCCAGCAGCTCGGCGAGATCCGCCCCGGCGCAGAAATCCGGTCCGGCTCCGCGCAGGGTCACGACACGCACGTCCGCGTCCAACTCCGCGCGCTCGAGCGCCGCCCGCAAGCCCTCCACGGACTGGATATCGAGCGCGTTCCGCTTGTCGGGTCGGTTGAGCGTGAGTCCGAGAACTCCGTCAGACAGATCGACCAGGAGGCGATCACCCGACATCCAGATCTCCAGGTACGTCTATCTCCATCCGAAGCAGCGCAGTCGAGAAGACTTTGCCCTGGGCGTCGGTCTTGAGCGACAGGGTACCGCCTCCACCGAGCGCGCCGTACAGCAGGAAGTTCAGCGCATTGAGATTCGGCAGCTCATACCGGACGACGTCACCCTCGATCATTCCGGCGAAGTGCCGGGCAACTCGCGTCACTGTCACCTCGCGCTCGAGGACCGGATAGAACTCCTGCCGGAGTGCGATGATCCCAACGTTCGCCGTGTTCCCCTTGTCCCCGCTTCTCGCATGAGCGAGATCGAGCAACCGGACCCGCTTGGTGGTCCCGGGAGCACCGCAGCGCCGTCTCGCCTTCACGCCCATGCTGCGCTCGCCCTCGTGCTCATTCCTCCCCCTCCACCGTCGCCACCATCGGCTGGATCTCGCTCTTCGGCAACAGCGCGGGCCAGTAGGCCACAATCTCCTCCACCTTCGGCCGACCCCCTGCGAACCCGGTCGCACTCGGCGGCCCGTTCAGGATGAGCGGTGCTATCTCCCGACTGAAGCGCTGTACTGGGCCCGCTTCCCGAGCCCGCACGCCGATGCGAAGCTGGACCTCGGCGATATCCGGGTCCGGTGCGCCCGCAAGCGGGCCGTGGGTGGCGTTGACGCCGACGAACTCGGTGTGGATCTCCTCGAACCGGAGCCCAAGCCGTCGGAGTCGTTCCCGGATGACCTCGTCGGCCTTCCGCGCCTTCCGGTACGCGTCGGGCCACGCGTAGACGAGGGTCCCGACGGCCTTGTACCCGTACAGATAGGATATCGAGACCTTGAGCGACTCCGTCGCGGGTCGGCCCCGCACCCCAGCGACGCGGACGCGATCGCTCCCGTCCTGGGCCAGCGTGATGCTCGTGAAGTCGACGACGCAGTCGGGCGTGATGTAGTTGGCAGGGTCGCCCATCTCATAGAGCAGCTGCTCCGTGACGCTGGCGACGGACACACGCCCTCCCGTGCCCGGATGCTTGGTCACGATGAACGAGCCGTCCGCAGTGGCTTCGATGACAGGGTAGCCGGGATCGGCGAGGTCGGGGATGGTCTCCCAGTCCACCAAACAGTTGCCGCCAGTGGCCTGCGCGCCGCACTCGTTGATGTGCCCGGCCACGGTCCCCGCCGCCAGCAGATTCCAGTTTTCCTCGGCCCAGCCAAACTCGTGAATCATGGGAGCCAGCGTCAGACCGGTGTCGGTCACGCGACCGGTGATGATCACGTCAGCGCCGCGCCGCAGCGCTTCCACGATGGGCCATGCGCCGAGGTAGACGTTGGCGCTCTGTATCTGATCCAGCACGGCGTCGAGCGGCTCGCCGGTATCGATATTCCGGAACTCGTGTCCGCGAGCCATCAAGTCGGCGAGCCGATCGAGGATATCATCACCCATAACCACGCCGATGGTAAGCCGATCGTCGAGACCCAACGCCTCCGCCACCTCATACACGTGTCGCGCGCACGACAGCGGGTTCACGCCTCCAGCGTTCGACACAATGCGGATGCCCCGCTCGACGATAGCGGGCAGCAGCCGCTCCATGAGCGGAACGAAGTCCTTGGCGTACCCCATCGACGGATCGCGCGACCGCTGTTTCTGCATGATGGACATCGTGACCTCGGCAAGGTAGTCCATCATCAGGTAGTCGATCGGGCCACCCTCCACCTGCCGGATGGGCGCCTCCAGCCAGTCGCCCCAGAATCCCTGTCCCGATGCAATGCGAACCGTCCGGTCGGCGGAGCCACGTGTCATCGCTGCTCCAAGGTACCCGTCATACTGGTTGCACTCCCGTCCTCGAGCCTGACCGTGTGCTCGATGACGACGGGGCCCTCCCAAGGGCCCGCAAGTGAATCGGCAGGCCACGACACCGTGAACGCGCGAAGTGCACCTGGCGCGAGCGCGAAGCTCGCTGTCCGCTCCGCCCCGACCGCGAGGTCGAGCGGCTCTGACCGCAAGAAATCCAGTGTGAGCTCCGCTTCCCACGCGTGCGCGGATGCCGGATCGGCGAATGCTGGGGAGAACTCGACGCGTATCGTATCGCCGGCCGCGATCCCGTCCAGCTGCACGGTCTGCCGTCCGATCGTGTAGTGCATCGGTCCGTCGCTCAGCTTGTGGCCGCCCGCATCGAACACCGTCACCCCTAGATCCGTCAGTTGACGCCAAACGTCCCGCGGCACCTCGACTTCGAGCCGCAGCGCGTCTACCGAGTCCGGCACGGCGAACGCAGCGCTCTGTCGTGCATCGGTCGCGTCGGCCACCCTGCGCCGATATCGAGTGCCCACGGCCCGCGTGCCCAGCGTGCCGGCGATCGTCCATCCAGCAGTGTTCTCCAGCGCTATCCGCTCCGACGCCGCATCAGGAATGAACCGCACAGGCGGTACCGCGGCACGTAGCCGGAACGCAGCCGACTCGGTAGGCGGAGCGACCACGACGGCCTCGTAGGCTCCTGGACGGACGTCCTCCTGCGCGACGACGATCTCCGCTGAGCGCCGCCCCGGGCCTGCCTGCACGCTGCTCCCGTTGCGGTGCGGCAGGCCGTCGGGCTCGAATAGGTACAGCGTCGCACCCACCGCGCCGTCACGGAGGCCGAGATGCACCTGCAAGCCGGGAGCGCCGTCGGGCACGGCGAGAAAGTACCTGGCGACCGCCCCGGGCGTGAGCATGCCGCTGACCTCGAGGGGCTGCTCGAGTCGGTGCGGCACGACGATCGTGTTCGTGAGGCCGAAGGAGGCGCCGCCGATCGTGTCCGTGGCGGGACGCGCCCACACGGTCCCGACATACAGGCCCGGTTCTCTGAGCTCGGCCGGTTCGTACGTGACGCGCACGGTCACTGGCTGCCCGCCGGGCTCTACGACGGCCGGGGCCGACAGCCAGGGTACGTTGGGTCGAAGCAGAAGCCGTGCGGCGGGTTGGCCGCCGACTGACTGGACAACGAACGTCTGCACGGTGTCGTCCCGCGATGCGAGGCCCGCTCGGCGAAATGCCGCCGAGCCACGCGATGTGTTGCCGCCGTCGGCGAGCGCCCGGATATGATAGGCTCCACTCTGGTGCCCGGCGCGCAGCCAGCGATAGGCCGCCGGGACGTTGGCCACCCCTCGGCCTTCGTCGAGAACGGAGGTTCCCCCGATCGGGATCGCCGTGGTCATCAGCGCACGCTTCACGTCCACGGCACGCGCTGTGGTGCCCAACTGGCGGAGCCCGGAGAGCAGGAGGGATGCCGCCCCGGCGATCTGCGGAGCCGCCATGCTCGTGCCGCCCGAGACCTCCTCGCCGGTCCGCCACTCGGGTACGTTCGAGTAGGCGACGCCGGGCGCACAGACATCGGGCTTCGCGACCTCCCCTCCTCGTGCGCTCCACCAGCCGAGCACGTCGCTGGGCGGTGCCTGGCCCGGCTGCGGCGGCTCCGCGAACACGCCGGGGAAGAGGGCACAGACGGAGAGCGCCAACGACGCCGAGCCGGGGAAGCCCACGGTAGAGAGACCCGGGCCATCGTTGCCGGCGCTGATCACGACCAGGACCTCCGGGTGTGCGGCAGCAAACTCGTCGACCAGCGAATCGATGACCGCAGTCCCTTCGACCTCGTTGCCCACCCCATAACTCAGGTTGATCACGAGCGGCAGATCCCGCGCCGCGGCGTAATCCGCCGCGTACCGCATCGCCTCGATCATGCTGCCCGTCACCGATATGCCACCGCGGGTGTTGTTGGCGATCTTGAGACCTAGGAGCTGAGCCCCTGGGGCCACCCCGTCGAAACCTTCGAGCCCGAACAGACGGTGCCCGGCGGCGATACCGGCCACGTGGCTCCCGTGGCTGGAATTGTCCATCATCAAGTCCAGCACGGGGAGTCCGTCACGCTCCGTCAGATTGACCACGACGGTGAGGGGCCCGGCGGTCCCATCGGCGCGCTGGAACGTGACGAAAGCCGGCGCGACAGCGTAGTCGCGCATCGGTCGCTCGTCCGCCAGCGAGAGGTCACCGCTCGTGTCGATGAAGGCGAGCCACCCCTCACTGGCCCGCGCCACGACAATCCCGAAGGCATCGTCGACATCACCGTCACCGTTGAGATCACCAGACGGAGCGCTCCCCAATACGATCTCCCGGAAGACACCAGCGTAGAATGGCCCGGTCGAGCGGCCGGCGACGACCTCGAATCCGGCGAGCTCGAGGTCCTCGATGCGAACGGCGCCATCGTGCGCTTCCACCCTCTGCAGAGCGATCCGGCCCTCCCCGGAGAAGTCACGCAGATCGACGAGCTTGCGATCGCCGGTCGGCGTCGCCTGGAGCCCGGGCAGCGCCGCGTCGATTCCCGAGTCCAGGATGGCGATGAGCGTCCCGCGTCCGTCAAACGTCGAGTGGCTCGCCCGGAAGACGTCCACGCCAATGCTGCGGAGCGGCATGAGGCCCGCGTACATCGCCAGGCGAGGGGGCAAGGCGGGCTCGGGTGGCAGCACGGCAGTGCGGTCGGCCAGGGCCCGCGGCTCTGACGCGGCATCGTACGTGGGTGCAGGTGCGGCAGGGGGGCCCTGGGGCGTTGCGCAGGCCGCCGCCAGCAGCATGAGCGGAGGCACGATGCGGCCGAAGCGTCGAACGGCAGTCATCACGAGTCCGGGGTTTCGAGAGGCGGTAGGACGAACGGTCCGAGGTGTGGGCCGGGGTAGTAACTGGCTGCCTGAATCGCAAACGCGAGCACATCACGCGTGTCTTCCGGTGGGAGAATCGCGTCGACGTAGCCGCGTGCGCCGGCAAACTTGGCATCGAGCTGATGCTCGTAGTCCTCACGCATCTTCTGCACTGCCGCACCAGCTGCCGGGTCGCGTACCCGATCCCCGAACACGGCACCGACGGCCGACTCGCCTTCCATCACGCCCATGCGGCCCGTCGGCCACGAGAAGATGAAATCCGGATCGAACCCCTGCCCCGCCATCGCGTAGTAACCGGCTCCGGACGCGTGATTCACGGTGAGCACGATCTTCGGGACTCGGGCTGTGGCCATGGCCTCGACGAACCGGGCCCCGGCCCGGATGATCCCGGAGTGCTCGGCCTCCGGTCCCACCATGAAGCCGCTCACGTCCTGCACGAAGAGCAGCGGCACCCGCTCCCGGCTCGCGTTATCGATGAAGTAGGCGACCTTGTCCGCGCTCTCGGTGTAGACGATGCCCCCCACCTTCGGAGGCTCCCCCTGCGCACCCCGTATCAGTCCCCGTTGGTTCGCGATCACCGCAACCGGAATCCCTTCGATGGCAGCGTGACCGCAGGTCATCTCCCGGGCGATGTCCGGCTGGAACTCGTCCAACTCTCCTCCGTCGAGCAGGCAATCGAGCACATCGCGCACGTCGTACGCCATGCGGTGATCCGGCGGGAGGATCGAGTAGAGCTCGGCGGGTGGGCGCCGGGATGGCCGCGAGGGTCGCGTTGCGATCGCCGGGCGCGCCGTCTTCGGTAGCCGCCCGACATACTCGCGGATGCGCGCCACGCACTCTTCGTCGTTCTTGGCGCGGTAGTGCGCCACAGCGGACGTCGCCGTGTGGGTCACGGCCCCCCCGAGCATCTCCGCATCCACCCGCTGGCCCGTCGCGCCCTTTACCAGATTGGGTGCCCCGAGACCCATGAACGACGTTCCCTCGACCATGATGATGATGTCGGAGAGCGCCGGCAAATACGCGCCGCCGGCGACACAGGGCCCCATCACGGCGCTGATCTGCGGGACGTGCAGGTAGCGCCGCATGATCGAGTTGTAGTAGAAAATGCGCGCAGCGCCGTACTGGCCCGGAAACACCCCTCCCTGGTACGGGAGGTTGATGCCGCTCGAGTCGACGAGGTAGACGATGGGAATTCGCTGGCGCATGGCGATCTCCTGCGCCCGCAGGATCTTCTTGATCGTCTCCGGCCACCATGACCCGGCTTTGATGGTTGCGTCGTTCGCGACGACGACAACGTGCTGGCCCTCGATGAGCCCGACACCCGTCACCACACCGGCTGCCGGTGCCTGCCCGTCGTAGCGGTCATAGGCGACCAGCAGCCCGATCTCGAGCCACCGCGACTCAGGGTCGAACAGCTGCCGGATGCGCTCGCGTGCCGTCAGCTTCCCGCGGTCATGCTCCCGCTGGATCTTGTCCGGACCACCTCCTTGCTCCAGCCGAAGCGCAAGCTCCCGGTACTCCGCCGTGAGGTCACGCAGCCGGCTGCGGCCGGTGCCCTGCGCGCTCACGTGACGCGACTCGCTTCCCAGTCCCTGATGAACGCGACGATATCCGCGGTCGACGTCCCCGGTCCGAACACCTTGCCCACACCCTCCGTTTCGAGCTGAGCGATGTCTTCCTCCGGAATGATGCCCCCTCCGAGAAGCAGCACGTCGTCGCGTCCGGCCTCGACGAGCAGCCGGCGTACGCGGGGAAAGAGTGTCAGGTGGGCCCCGGAGAGAATCGACAGGCCCACGACGTCGACGTCCTCTTGCACCGCGGCGGTGGCAATCATCTCCGGAGTCTGGTGCAGCCCCGTGTAGATCACCTCCATCCCCGCATCCCGAAGGGCAGCCGCAACGACCTTGGCTCCGCGGTCGTGGCCGTCGAGCCCCGGCTTCGCCACCAGCACCCGGGTAGGGCACGCAGCCCGTCGAGGGTCCCCCTGTGTCTCACTCTGCATGGTCGTCGTGCGCCTCGTATTCCGATGCGTATCCGTCCCTCACTTGGGCTCTAGCGCTGCCGGAAGCGGAGCAGCGCTGCAAGGCCGGCAATGCCCTTGCGGGCGTCGGCATCTTCGACTACCTCAACGTGCCCGCTCTGCCGCAGCGCCTCCTCGATCGCTTCGTCGATCACGTCGGGTACCGGCTCGGCCGTCCCCTCGGCCTCGCAGGCTGCCTCGGTGACCCCGAGTCGTCCAGTGATGGAGCACCGGTAGCCCTGCTGCTCAACCGTCGGATCGACCAAGAGCGTGCGCACCTGGCCATGCTGGAGAGCCACCAGCACATCGGCAGTGCCATTCACCGCCCACCCCGTCCCCAAGCCTTCCTTCAGGGCTGCCACATGCTGCGCCTCGAACCGCCGCTCCGATCGGGCACGAACGTCGAGCACGGCGTCCATGATCCCGCTGGTGGTCGCCGCCTTCGGATTCAGACGCGCCGTCCCGAGCAGCATCCGGGACACATACGGATGCAGATGCGGTTCCACGGCGTCCGATGCGTCACCGATGCCCGCCAGCACCACGCCTCGGACGTGCTGTTCGCGCGCCAACTCGAACAACCGAGCCGCGATGGCGGCGTAGTGCCGCTGCTTCTCTTCCCGAATCCGCTGATGGAAGTTGTGCTCGCCAGCCGATCCCGATCCCACGGAGGTCCCGGTGGGGCTCCGCTGCCCGTGGAACTTGCCTGCTCGGGTCGTATCGGTCGCCGCGAGCGCCGTGAGCTCCTGCACGCCACCCGCCGTCACCTGGAAGAACCGTGCGCTGGTTCGATCGTATGCCACGCAAAGCACCCGGCCGAACTCGTCGTCGAGCGCGGCAAGCTCCCGAATCAGCGGCGAACGGTCGACGGCCAGCCGGGAACGGAACACCCGCGGCAGCGCGATGGCCTCGAACAGCCCGAGCGCTTCGCACGCGAACAGGGCAATTCCCTGCCCTGGAGGGAGATTGTCCGGATGCTCGAGGTACTCGCGCACCCGCTCGAGATCGCGCGCCACCGCATCGCGCTCCTGTCGGCTGACGCCGCGCTGCTCGAGCCACGCCAGCTGCAGTCGTGCTCGGTTCTTGAGCTTGATGAGGTACTTGCCGCGCGTCCGATCGCGCGGCTCCAGCTTCAAGTAGCAGGACACCACCCGGTGCTCCGTCACGCCGAAGTCTGCCAGCCACTCGACGAGCGGGCGCAGGGTGTCCATGCCTGCGTCCGCGTCTCCCGGGCGGGGGCGGATCATCGAGCGACCAGCATCAGAAGAAGACGGGCTCGCGATAGGCACCATATACCTCCTCGAGAACGTGCCGGATCTCGTATAGCGTACAGTAGGAACGCGCGCACTCAAGCATGGCCGGGATGACGTTGCGTCCATCCGCCGCCGCCGCCCTGAGCTCGGCCAGGCAGCGATCGACCCGTGAAGAGTCTCGGTTGTCCCGCAGCTCCGCGAGCCGCGCCTGCTGCACAGCGCCCGGCTCCTCGGTGACCTTGAGAATCTCCAGTTCGGCCTCGTCCGTGTCCTCAAACGCGTTGACGCCGACAATGAGCCGACGTCGCTGCTCCACCTCGTGCTGGAACCGCATCGCGCTCTGGTGGATGCGGAGCTGGAACCACCCCTGCTCGATGCCGCGTACCACTCCACCCACCGCCGCAATCTCCTCGAAGATGGCTTCGGCCTCCCGTTCCATACGGTCGGTGAGCGCCTCGACGTAATACGAGCCGCCCAGTGGATCGATCACATTCGCCACCCCGGTTTCGTACGCCAGCACCTGCTGCGTGCGCAGCGCGAGCTTCACCGCGTCCTCCGTCGGCAGCGCCAGCGTCTCGTCCAGCGAGTTGGTGTGCAGCGACTGCGCCCCGGCGAGTGCCGCCGCCATGCCCTGATAGGCCACGCGAACGACATTGTTCATCGGTTGCTGCGCCGTGAGCGAGACGCCTGCCGTCTGGCAATGGAACCGCATCATCCAGGAGCGCGGGTCCGTCGCCCCGTAGCGTTCACGGAGGTGACGCGCCCAAATCCGCCGGGCCGCGCGCATCTTCGCGATTTCCTCGAAGAAGTCGTTGTGCACGTCCCAGAAGAATGACAGCCGCGGCGCGAAGCGATCGACGTCCAGGCCGCGGGCCATGCCGTGCTCGACGTATTCGAAGCCGTTCGCCAGCGTGAACGCCAGTTCCTCGACCGCCGTGGCCCCCGCTTCGCGGATGTGATAGCCCGAAATGGAGATCGTGTTCCACAATGGTGTGTGCTCGGCCGCCCACTCGAACATGTCGACGATGATCTTCAGCGCCGGCTCGACTGGGAATACCCAAGCATGCTGGGCCATGTACTCCTTGAGGATGTCATTCTGAACGGTGCCGCGCAGCTTCGCGATGTCGGCACCCTGCCGCTCGGCAGCCGCTACGTAAAAGCAAAACAACATCGCCGCAGGACCGTTGATCGTCATCGAGGTGGACACGTCCT
>JBDHDN010000035.1:0-16931 GCA_039591485.1 Gemmatimonadota bacterium | reverse complement strand
CGGCTCCGAGGGAACCGAGCGCAGCGTGAACCCACACTCCTCCGGGAGTCGGTTGCCCTTGCGCGTATTGCAGGTCGAGCATGCGGTCACGACGTTGTCCCACTCGTTGGTACCGCCTCGCGATATCGGGACCACGTGATCCCGCGTCAGGCACTCCCGGAACCCCAGCTGTCGCTCGGCTCGCCCGCAGAACTGGCACGAGTACCCGTCGCGGGCGAACAGGAAGGTGTTGGTGACCTGACGCCGGAACTTGCGCGGCACATGCACGAACTTCACCAGACGGATCACCGCAGGGTGAGGCAGGGTGAGGTGCGCGCTGCGCACGAATCGCTCCCCGTCGGCCTCCACGATCTCCGCCTTCCCATCGATCACCAGGCGAAGCGCGCGGCGAACCGGGACCATCGTGATCGGCTCGAACGACGCGTTCAACGTCAAACAGCGCACGTGCGACTCCCCTCGGGCTACGACAACCCCGCCGCGTCCAGTCCGGGACGGGGCGGGGGAGGTGAGTTGATGCTCATATCCTAACGTGGTGTCTAACACATTGCAACGGGAAGCCTTACAGCCGTTACCGTCGCCTGACAGAGTCGTGACACGACTGGGAACCGGTCCCACCATGAGCCGGTGCAACCATCTGAGGTGGCCGGGTGTCTATTGCAGTCGAGCGGCCGGACGCGCCACAGCTGAAACGACACGGCCGATTCGCACGTACTGTGGGATGAGGCGCGTGGCGTGTCGGACACCTCGCCGCCCGGTGAGGTACCTCGTTTGAGGGGACGAGCGGGACCACACAAGCCCGATCCGACACGCCTCGCGAGTGCGAAGGGGAGCGACCACCGTCGCTCCCCTTCTCGCTGCACCCACTGTAGTCTGGGGCCAGGTTCCACCCGGCAGGTCACGCTACGGCCGCCCCCCGCGTGGCGTCGCGAGCAACGCCCGGATTTCGCGAAGCTGCTGGGCCACCGCTTCCCGGCTTGCGCCGCCGGCAGTGCGTCTGCGCTCCACCGAATCCTCGAAGGTACCCAAATCGGCGATGAGTCGAGGGAGAGCGGGGTGGAGCGCCGCCGCGTCCGCCTCGGCTATGGACCGCAACTCGATCCCCTGCGTCTCCGCATGACGCACCAGGTTCCCGACCAGGGTATGTGCCTCACGAAACGGCACGCCCTTGCCGGCCAGCCCGTCAGCCAGATCGGTCGCCAGGAGTGAAGAGCTCAGGGCTGCACGCATGCGGTCGGGGACCGTCTGGAGGGTCTCGATGGCACCACGCACCGCCGGGAGCGTCAACTGCAGTGTCTCGAAGGCGTCGAACAGAAACGTCTTGTCCTCCTGCAAGTCCTTGCTGTAGCCGGCCGGGAGGCCCCGCAGCAGGTTCAGCAGGCCACTCAGCGCCGCAACGACCCGGGCGCTTTTCGCACGAGCAAGCTCGAAGATGTCCGGATTGCGCTTCTGCGGCAGAAGGCTCGATCCGGTACTGTATGCGTCGTGGAGCCGGACGAAGCCGTACTCGCTCGAAGTGTAGACCGCGAATTCTCCGCACAGGCGGGACACGTGGACGGAGACCATCGCGAGCGCGTACACGAAGTCCGCGACGAAGTCCCGATCTCCGGTCACGTCGAGGCTGTTGGCGGCGATGCGGCGGAAGCCCAGGGTTTGGCGGAGACGCTCGCGATCAATGGGGACGAAGGAGCCCGCAACAGCACCAGCCCCCAAGGGAAGCTCCCCCGTGTGATCGATGACCTCGTCAAGTCGCTGCAGGTCCCGGATGAGTGGCCACGCATGCGCCAGGAGCACGTACGCCCACCGAACCGGCTGCGCACGCTGACCGTGGGTGTACCCCGGCAGCAGCACGTCGATACCGGCCGAAGCCCGCTCGGCCAGCACGGTGGCGAGCGCTGTCACCTCCTGGCGAACGGTGGCGGCTGCCTCGAGGCACCAGAGCCGGAGGTCCGTCGCTACTTGGTCGTTACGGGAGCGACCCGTGTTCAGCTTGCCGGCGATCTCGCCAACTTCCTCGTAGAGCAGTCGCTCGACGAGCGTGTGGACGTCCTCGTCCGGCACGTGAGCGTCGACACCCTCCGCGAGGCGCTGCGCAACGCGGCTCAACCCGTCCACGAGCGTGCGTTCCTCAGCAGGGTCGAGAATCCCGGCCACGGCAAGCGCCGAGACCCAAGTCTGAGCCACCCTCACGTCCTGGCGCCAAAGCCGACGATCGACGGGCAGGCTGCGATTCAGCTCCGCCGCCGCGTCGGACAGGGCCCCGGTGAAGCGCCCACCCCACAGCTGGTGATGCGACGGGCCGGAATCAGACGTCACACAACCTCACGCGAGCTCACGGCGACGGCGGCTATCGGAGCTCCTGCCTTCTGCACGGGAGATATCGGATAGGCGAAGCATGCGGGACGCCTCTGCCGCTCGCTCAAGGGCCACCGATGCCCGATGGACCCGCGCTGAGAATGCGGTTCAGCGGGTTGTGGTACGGACAGAACTCGGTCGGCTCGGTGCCGGGGATGAACCACTCGAAGTAGACCGCCTGACGGGGGCAGAAATCGGTCGCTCGGTAACCCGTTGTATTGTCGACGCTCGCCAGGACGAGGCCCTCCGGTCGGGTCCAGTTGCTCGGGGCCGGTCGTCGCTGGTACACCTCTCGCATGAACGCAGCCCACGCCGGCGCGGCCAGCAAGCCACCCTGGGCGTTCGCCTTGATCTTGCGCGGCTCGTCGAAGCCTATCCACACGGCCGTCACCAACTCGGGCGTGAAGCCGATGAACCAGACGTCCGTACCATCGTTCGTGGTACCCGTCTTGCCTCCCGCGGGGTGGCGGAACTCGCCGCGAACGCGAACGGCTGTCGTCGCCGTTCCTCCGTCGACCACTCCCTGCAGCATGTTCGTGACGAGCCACATGTGCTGCTCATCCATGACCCGAGTGCGCCGAACCTGCGGCTCCCACACGATGTTGCCGGCATCGTCCTCCACCCGGAGGATCCCCTCGGGCGCCGCCTGCATCCCGAGTGTCGCAAAGGCGGTGTACGCCGAGGCCATCTCGAGCGGGATCACCGATGCGGAACCGATGAACACCGAGGGATAGCGCGGCAGAGGGGTGGAAATGCCGTACCGCGCCGCCTCGCCAATGACTGCCGGCACACCCAGCTCGAGGCCAAGCCGCACGGCCACGAGGTTTCGCGACAAGGCGAGCCCGCGGCGCATCGTCATTGGGCCGTAGAAGCGGTCATCGAAGTTCTGAGGCTCCCACGGCATCGTGTCGTTCTGCATGAGGCTGACGGGGCCGTCGTCGATCATGTGGCTCGGCGGTTTGCCTGCACGAATGGCCGCGGAGTACACGAACGGCTTGAACGTCGAGCCCGCCTGCCGCTCGGCCTGCGTCGCGCGGTTCCACTCCGAGTCCGAGAAGTCCCGCCCACCCACCATGGCCCGCACGTATCCCGTCTCGGTATCGAGCGCGATCAGTGCTCCCTGCAGGTAGGGTGTCAGCGTGTGCTTCACTCCCGGTGCGCGCAGGCTATCCAGGTACTGCTGATAGCTGATATGCCGATACACCCCGAGCTCACCGGCCTCGATCCGCTCGAGCTGCTCCTCAACGGCACGCTCCGCCGCGATCTGGAGGTCGAGGTCCAGGCTCGTGTACACGCGGTAGCCCCGCTCGTAGATCGCCGTCCCGTAGCGAGCATACAGCTGCTGCCGCACCCACTCCACGAAATACGGAGCGACGTCGCGGTACTCCTCCCGCGAGCTCACGAGCAGCGGGAATGCCTTCCACCGCTCCGCTTCGGCGGCAGAGAGGTATCCCTGATCACGCATGAGGTTGAGCACCGTATTCCGACGCCGAACGGCGAGGTCCGGATTGCGGCGAGGGTTGTACGGGTTCGGCGCCGGCAGCATGCCTGCGAGCGTTGCCGCTTCCGCCGGATTGAGGCTCCGCGCCGACTTGCCGAAGTACCGCTGCGCCGCGGCTTCTACCCCATACGCACTGCCGCCGAGAAAGACCTGGTTGAGATACAACTCGAGGAGGCGGTCCTTGCCGTATGTCTCCTCCAGCTCGAGCGCAACGCGCATCTCGCGGATCTTGCGCCTCAGCAGCTTGGACTTCGGCAGCTTCTCGTCCCACACGTTGCGCGCAAGTTGCATCGTGATCGTCGAGAAGCCTTCAGTGTAGCTCAGCGTCAGGAGATTCACGCGGATGGCGCGCAGGAAGCCGCGAAAGTCGATTCCCCCATGCTGGTAGAAGCGCTTGTCCTCGGCCGCGAGGAACGCGGCCCGGACCGCCGGTGCGATCTCCTCCGCGCTGAGCACGGTGCGGTGCTGCTCGCCCAGTTCCTGCAGGATCCGGCCATCGGCCGCGTAGATCTTGAGCGCCTGCTCGGGTCGATACGAGGCGAGGTTGGCGATCGAGGGGCACGCACCGCCGGCACAGGCCCGGCTCCACGATCCGTAGGCGACCCCAAGCCCAAACACGAGCAGGACGGCGGCTGCGCTCGCTGCGATCCGGAACCAGCGCGAACGCACGCTTCGGCGCGCTCGCGCCATGAGACCCTTCCAATCGACGCTCAGACGGTCACGCGGCTCGCGTGGCTTTCGACCCGGGCCGCCGGGACGGCGGAATGCGGGCCGCTGATCTGGTGAGAAATCGTTGTCAGGTACCATTGTCAATCAAGAAACCTAGCCAGGCACGAGTTCGCTTGCCAGCACTTCAGGGGGCACGTAACCTTCGCGGCATGAAGAACTTCCTTGCAGAGCTGTCGTGGCGGGGCCTCGTCGAGGACCAGACACCCGGCCTCGCCGAGCGCCTCGAGCGCGGCCCGATCACCGGATACGTCGGATTCGACCCGACCGCGCCCAGCCTGCAACTCGGCAACCTCGTACCGGTCATGCTGTTGACCCACCTGCAGCGCGCGGGCGGGACGCCCATCATCGTCCTTGGTGGCGGCACCGGCCTGATCGGCGATCCGAGCGGGAGACGGACGGAGCGTCCTCTCCTCGATACGGCCGCGATCGAAGCCAACGTCACCCGCCAGGCTGAGCAGTTCGCCCGATTCCTCGACTTCGACCCGGGGCAAACCTCAGCGAAGCTCATCGACAATGCCGAGTGGCTCACACGCCTCGGCTTGCTCAAGTTTCTGCGAGACACCGGCAAGCATTTCACGCTTTCCTACATGCTCCAGAAGGAGTCGGTGAAGAGCCGCCTGGACTCCGGCATCTCGTACACCGAGTTCAGCTACATGCTCCTGCAGGCATACGACTTCCTGGAGCTCTACCGCACACAAGGGTGTGAACTGCAGCTCGGTGGCTCCGACCAGTGGGGCAACATCACGGCTGGACGAGAGCTCGTACGCCGAGTGTTGGGCGACGAGGTGCACGGCCTCTGCGCGCCGCTGCTCACGAACCCGTCCGGCACCAAGTTCGGGAAGTCCGAGGGTGGTAATGTGTGGCTCGACCCGGAGCTCACGTCGCCCTACCAGTTTCACCAATTCTGGGTCAACGCCGACGACCGTGACGTGCCTGCGCACCTCCGCGCGTTCTCACTCCGCTCCCGTGACGAGATCGATACCATCCTCGAGCAACATGCGGCCGCCCCGGGGGCGAGGATTCCGCACCGCGCGCTCGCCCGCGAGATGACGGAGCGCGTCCACGGCCCTACCACCGCGGTACGGGTGGAAGACGCATCGCGCATCCTCTTTGGCGAGCTGGATCCGCGCGCTGCGGACGGCCAGACGTGGGCCCTGCTCGCGAGGGAGCTCCCTCGGGCGACCGCCGACTTGTCGGAGCCGCGCTCCGTGATCGATCTGGCCACACTCTCGAGCCTGTGCAAATCCAAGGGCGAGGCACGCCGCCTGATCCAGCAAGGAGGATTGTCCCTGAACGGCCAGTCGCTCGCCGGCGATCGAGCGGTCGGACCGGACGACCTCCTGGCCGGTGGCTATCTCTGGTTGCGGCGTGGCAAGAAGACGGACGCGGTGATCGTCACAGCATCGCCCTGATCGTTGCGGCGAGCTCGTCGAGTGCCTCGCGGGACGTCGCCTGCGGATAGGATTTCGGAAATTGCAGCCCGAACGAATCCGTGTGAAACCGCGGGAGCACGTGCAGGTGGAGATGAAACACCTCCTGTCCTGCTGCCGAGCCGTTGGCGGTCCAGACGTTGAAGCCATCGCCTCCCACCGACCGACACAGGACCCGACCGAGTCGGCCGCTGAGCGCGAAGAGATGCCCGGCGAGTTCGGGGGGACACGCAGTGAGGTCGGCGACGTGAGCCCTCGGAACGACCAAGGCGTGACCCCGCTGGACGGGGTAGAGATCGAGGAACGCGAGGCTGTGTCTGTCCTCGTAGATCGTGCTCGCCCGCATCGTGCCGGCGACGATGGCACAGAACACGCACTCGTTCGTCACCGCCGCACCAGTAATTCCCCCACCCGCTCGATCTCCTCGATCGTGTTGTAGCAGTGCGGCGAGAGGCGGATCGTCCCCTCCCGCATCACGCACACGACGCCACTCTCCCGGAGTCTGTGGTACACCTCGACGAGATGTGGCGTACGCAGGCACACGATCGCGCTCTCGTGTCGCTGGTCCGTTGGCGACGTCACGACGAAGGCCCCCGCCTCCGCGGCTTCGAACAGCGGACGTCGGAGCCCGCGTAGATACTCCTCGATCCGCCCGATACCGACGTCGAGCAACAACCCAATGCTCTCCGTCATGGCGAGCATCTCTTGAAACGGGAGGGTGCCGACCTCGAAGCGTCTAGCGTCGGTCCGGTAGGTGGCATCGTACTCGGTCAGACGGGTGAAGTCATCCGTACCCTCGAAGGCCATCCAGCCAGCCATCGGCGGCCGCAGGGTCTCGATATGCTCGCGTCGGACGTACAAGAAGCCCGCCCCCCACGGTGACAGCAGCCACTTCTGCGCACCGCAGGCGAGGACGTCGACGGGCGTCTTCCGGACGTCGAGCGGACTCTGCCCGATACCCTGAATGCCGTCGACGACCAGGTAGGTACCGTGCCGCCGACAGGCATCGGCCAGCGTGTCGAGATCGGCCCGGAAGCCGCTCGAGAACTGGACAAACGAGATAGCGAGCACCCGGACGCCGGGATCCTCGAGGCGCTCGAGCAGGTACGCCTCGTCGGGCCAGCCCTGCACCGTCGTCCGAGCCAACTCGACCCGCACACCTCGCTCGCGCAGCACCAGCCACGGATACACGTTGGCCGGAAACTCCCGATCGGAGACGAGCACGGTCTCCCCCGCGGCGATCGGGAGGGACGCAGCCGCGGTATTGAGCCCGATGCTGGTATTCGGCGTCAGCGCGATCTCCTTGACATCGGCATTGATGAGACGTGCGACCGCCGCACGCGCATCGGTGAGCATCGCCTGCAGGGCGCGATCAGGCAGCAGGTACGGTGCCGTCCGCTTCGCCGCGAAGTCGTCCAGTACGCGACGCGTTCGCGCGGGTAGGGGCCCGATACTCGCGTTGTTCAGATAGGTCACCTCCGCCGTCCACGGGAACTCGGTGCTCCGCATGCGGCGCAGGGCCTGCGTCACCTCCGGCGCCGGATGGACCCGATTCGCGTCCGTCGGAGTCACCGCGTCGGTTCTCCGCTGGCGACAGGTGGCTCGGCGCGCGCGTCGTCGTCCGCACCGGCAAGCAGGTCGTGCAGACGGCGGTAGAGGCCACCGGCGGCCACGAGATCCTGGTGGGTACCGCGCTCGACGATACGCCCCTCCTCCAGCACCACGATCGCGTCGGCGCGGGCCACGGTTGCAAGCCGGTGTGCGATCACCAGCACCGTCCGGTTGGCGGACAGCCGTGCGAGCGCGTCCTGAACCAGTCGCTCGGACGCAGCATCGAGGTGCGCCGTCGCCTCGTCGAGGATCAGGATCGGCGGATCGCGTAGCACCGCACGCGCGATGGCGATCCGCTGGCGCTCTCCACCGGACAGCCGCACACCACGCTCCCCGAGCACGGTGTCGTATCCGTCGGGCAGACGGCGGATGAACTCGTGGGCATTCGCGGTGGAGGCTGCCGCGGCGACATCCTTCAGCGACGCTCCGTGGGTGTCGCCGTAGGCGATATTGCCGCGTACCGTGTCGTTGAAGATCACGGGGTGCTGATCGACCAGCCCGATTGCCCGCCGGAGCGACCGGCGGTCGTACGCCGAGATAGGCGTTCCGTCAACGGTCACGCTCCCGCGGGCAGCCTCGATGAACCGCGGCAGGAGATCGGCCAGGGTCGATTTCCCCGCGCCGGACGGCCCCACGAGCGCTACGACCGTTCCCTTCGGGATCTCGAGATCGACGCCCCGCAGCACCCACTCCCCCGGGTCGTACGCGACCCAGACGTCGCGCAGCTCGATGCCTCGCTCGATTCCGCGAAACGCCACCGTCCCGGTGTCCGCCTCCTCCTCGGCAGGTCGGTCGAGCACCTCGAAGATCCGCTCGGCGGCACTGATGGCCTGGGCTGCGACGGCGGGGAACTGGGACAGGCGCTTGATCGGGGGGAGGAGACGCAAGGAGAGGGTCGCAAACCCCACGAAGATCTCCGGGCGTGCCATCTCGACGGCCGGTACCTGCGTCGCGGCGAGGAGCAGCAGCACCATGACCACCGCTCCGAGAGTCTCGCTGAGTGGACTCGCCAGCAGCGCGAGGCGCTGCACGCTCAGCACCCGGTCACGGTAGCCGTCCGCCGTCGCTCCGAATCGCCTGTGCTCCACGGGCTCCCCACCATACGCCTTCACGACTCTGATACCCGCCACCGTCTCGCCGGCCGCGGCGGTCAGCTCCCCACGCTCGTGCAGCGCGCCGGCTACCTGCGTGCGGATACGTCGCAGGATCGGCCGAAGGGTGAGCACCACGAGGGGTGCGAGCGCAAGCGTCACGAGCGTGAGCCGCCACGACAGCCCGAACAACAGAAGCACGTAGACGACCACGAGGGCAACGTTCTGCAACAGCGTCACCAGTGCCTCGGACACGGCCCACTTCGCCTGATCTGCGTCGGCGAGCAATCGACTGAGCAGCTGTCCGCTCTTCATCCGCTGCACCGACAGCACATCGAGGTGCTGGATCTGCCGGTGCAGGGTGACCCGGAGGTCCCGCGCAACGCCTTCCTGCACGAACTGGCTCAGCGCGCCGGCCCCCCACACCGCCACGTTCTTAATGACGATGACCCCGAGGATCACTAGCACGACCGTCCGCACGCCCGCTGTCGAACCGGCGGGTACCAGAGGGTCGAGTACCCAGTCGAGCAGCCGCTCTACCGGCGTACCACCTTCTGCCGTCGCTGACCCGGCACCGAACAGCAGACGGAATAGCGGCACGAGGAGAGCGAGCGAGAGGCCATCCAGCACGGAGGCAACGACCGCGGCGATGACACCGCCGATGAACGCCAATCGGTACGGCCCTACCTGGCGCAGGAGCCGGCGATACGACGCCGTCACACCCGCCCGCGTGGTGTCAGCAGTGCAATCGGCAGGATCATCTCCTCGGGGGTCACGCCGCCGTGCAAGAAAGACCCTCGATAGCGAGCCTGGTATTCCCGGAGCTTGGTGGGATAGACGAAGAAGCGATCACCACGCGCGAGCAGGAGACGCACGCCCAACCGCATCTTCGGCAGGCCCCACGCCTCCAGATCCTCCACCACCACAGCCGTAGAGGGCTTCTCCGACCGGAGGTCCTCGCCGAACTTGTACCGCAGGTTCGCGGTGGCATCACGCTTGGCATACACCGTCGCGGGCGTGTGGCAGTGGATGGAACCGTGATCGGTGGTCAACAGGACCGGTACCTGCCGGCGTTCGGCCTCTCTGAGCGCTCGAAACAGCGCCGAATCCTCGAACCAGGTACGTGTCACGCTGCGGAGCGCCCCGGAGTCCCGCGCCACCTCGTAGAGAATCGCGTTCTCCGCACGGCCATGGGTGAGCTGATCCACGAAATTGAACACCAGGGCCGTGACCCCATCCTGTGAGAGGAATCCCGGGAGCCGCCGGAGCAGGTTCTCGCCGTCCGCCGGCGTCGCGACTTTCTCATACCGGAGGCTGACGGCGTTCTCGACCACGTCCCGCAGTTGTTCCTGGAGGAGCTCGGCCTCGTGGGCGTTCAGACTCTCGTCGTCCCGCTCCCCCCACCAGTCCGGATGCCGGGCCTTGATCTCGCTCGGGAACAGCCCGCTGAAGATGGCGTTGCGCGAGAACGGCGTAGCGGACGGCACGATGCTGTAGTAGAACGACTCTTCGATGTCGAATAGGGTGCTGACTTGAGGCTTCAACAGCTCCCACTGATCGAGCCGCAGGCAATCGACGACCACGAACATCGCTCGTCCGCTTGCCTCGAGCGCCGGAACGAGGAACTCGGAGCAGACGTCGACCGACAGCGGGGGCCGATCGCCGTCCGGGTTGGCCAGCCATTCCGGATAGTGTCGGGTGACGAAGTCG
The DNA here is from genome assembly GCA_039591485.1 of Gemmatimonadota bacterium. Lineage (GTDB taxonomy): Bacteria > Gemmatimonadota > Gemmatimonadetes > Gemmatimonadales > GWC2-71-9 > JAOTVV01. Next base: position 6,507 of record JBDHDN010000035.1, on the reverse strand, counting down.
GCAAAGTCGTCGTGCAGGCTGGACTGGAACGCGCTCAGCGCATCCTGGAGCCCGGATTCGTTGCTCTGGCCGAGTCGCGCCTCCCACTGCAGCACCTCAACGACGAGATCCATCCACTCGCGCCATCCGAGCTGGGCCCCGCGTCGCTGCTCGAGCTCGCGGAACCGGCCGACGAAGTCGCGCGCGAGCCGCTGCTGGCGGATACGATCACCCTCCAGCAATCGTGTCACGACGGTGAGCATCTGCCGGGGATTCACCGGCTTCACGAGGTAATCGTCCAATTCGATGCCGATCGCCTCGTGCATCGTATCGGCTTCCTCGCTCTTCGTCACCATGACCACGGGCACCGCCGGATCGATCGAGCGGATCTCGGTCACCAGCTCGAGCCCGCGGCGACCGGGCAGCTGCTCGTCAAGCAGAATAAGGCCGTAGGGTTGGCGCTGGAGCAGCGCGATCGCGTCATCACCGTGCGCGGCGGGCTCCACCTCGTATCCGTGTTCCTTCAGGAACAGGATGTGCGCACCAAGTGCGTCGATCTCGTCATCCACCCAGAGAATGGTCTTCGGTCGGGGCATGGCCTGCCAGAGCGGGTGGAGGTGAACGGAAGGCACGGTGGTTACCATCGAAAGCTAGGCACGGCTGGAAGGAGCAGCAATGCGATTGCTGGCCCCGTCGCGCAGGGCCCCATACATTGTCGACAATCCGCCCAGGTGAACGCCGCATGTCCCGTGAGCGTCCGGCCCGAGAGCCGCCGTCTCCAGCACCGAGTGCCCTGACAGCCGTTCTTGACCGGCTGCTCGACGCCATGGAAGCCGCCGACCGCGGTCCGCGCCAGAACGCGCTGTTCGCGCTGTGGCTGTTCGCTCGTCACTGTGACGCCGCCCTGGTGCCCACGTCACTCAGCGAGCATGCGAGCGCCGGACGACTCGACGGACTCGAGCGACGGCTGAGCAGCCTGTCGCTACCGGCCCCGCTCCGTCGCGCCCTGCCCGGCTCGCTTCGTGAAGTGCGGGATGCCGATCCGCTCAGGGTGCCGATAGCCTTGCAGCAACTGGCCGCGCCGGTCCGGGAAGCCATTGGCTCCTCGCTCGGCGATGCCTTCGCACACGCGGCACGGCGCGCCCGCCAGCAGGCGCGCAGGCACTCCGGAAGCTCGGTGTGAGCGACATGCGTCCTGCCGCGCGCGATACGCTCACCCGCCTCGTCAACCAGGTCGACACCACGCCGCCCGGTACACTGCCGGACGATACGGTGCCGACCGGCTTCCCGTCACTAGACCGGATGATGGGCGGTGGCTTTCGGCGGCGAGATCTCGTGGTACTCGGGGGCGACGTCGGTTCCGGAAAGTCGGCGCTGGCACTCGGGATCGCACTCCGCGCCGCGGGCGCCGGCCAGCGGGTGGCATACGCGTCCGGCGAGATGGACGAGGATCGCCTGATGGAGCGCGCGATCGCGCTCGAAGCTCGCGTCACGATCGACGAACTGCGCAACCGTAAGCTCACCGACACGAAACGGGCGGCGGTGGGGGGAGTGGCCCTGCGCTTTCGTGATCTCGCACTCACGGTACACCCGCTCGTCGGCCGCACGTTCGACGAGACCCTCGCGGGAGCGTGGCGCGAGCCGCCGGACCTCCTGATCGTCGATTACCTTCAGCTGCTGCCGCCGCCCTCCGAGCGGGCGACACAGGCCGAGGATACCGCCGCTTCCGTGCGGACACTCAAGGCGGCCGTGCTCGAACGGGGAATCGCCTGCCTCGCCGTGTCACAGCTACCGCGCCACGTCGCCGCGCGACCCGACCCGCGGCCGACCCTGGACGACTTCGGGGCCGGTGGCGCCGTGAAACAACACGCCGACATCGCGCTGGCCCTCTACCGCGAGGAGATGTACAACCCCGGGAGCGGGGTGGAGGGCGCCGCTGAGTTGATCGTAGCCAAGAACCGTAACGGTCCGACGGGATTCATCGACCTGTACCTCTACCGTCCCTGGCTCCGGTTCGAGGACATGCTCGACCCGGACCGGTAGCGATCCCGTCCTGGCAGCGGCGTTCAGTGCTTGGCAATCCCCGGCTGCGGCTCCGGTTGCGTGGTGCCCGCGTCCTCCACCCTCACACGGGGGGACCCACCTCCTCCCCCTTCCCGTCGCACCCACACCACGGCCCCCAGGATGATCGCCATCGCCAGGAAGGTCCGTCCGGTTACGTGCTCGTCAAGCAGGGCCCACCCGAGCAGCACGGCAACCACCGTGTTCACGTACACGTGCGTGCCGATGAACGTAGGCGCCGCGTGCCGCAGCAGGTAGACGTACGAGGTGTACGCGACCAGTGAACCGAAGACGATGAGATAGGCAATCGCACCTACACCCGGCGCGGACACTCTGAGCGTCCCGGCTTCACCGAGTGCCAGGCCGATGATGGCGAGGCCACCACCGCCGAACAACATCTGGAGAGCGGCATGGACGAACGGTTCCGTCTCAACCGGCCGCCGCTTCGAGATGACAGACCCAAGGGCCCACGAGGCCGATGCCACCACCAGCCCGACGGGGCCGAGCAGTCCGGCGCTCCCGAGCGTGCCTGCGTGGCCTCGCACCAGGAGCACGGTGCCAGCGAACCCAACCAGCAGGCCCACCCACTGTCGGCCCGTGGGGCGAGCCTCGCTGCCGGGAATGACGGCGTCGAACAGGGCCATCCACAGTGCCCCCGTGACGATCAGAATCGCCGTCAGCCCGGACTCGACCGACTGCTCTGCCCAGACGACGAGCCCGTTGCCGATGGTGAGGAGCATGCCGCCGACGATGGCGGCACTCGCCCAATCACGAGGACGACGCGGGAGGCGCCCCCCGAGCGCGAAGGCAAGCAGGAGCAGGATCGTACCGGCAACCAGGAATCGGACCCCGCCGAACAGTGCCGGCGGCAAGTGGCGGACGCCGATGCGGATGGCGAGGTACGTCGAGCCCCAGACGAGGCTTACCGTGACGTACGCAGCAAGGATGCGGCCCGACAGCGCGGTCATCGCGCCACCGGCTTGGTCAGGACTCCGGGCCCGCCGTTGTGTCCGGAGCCGCTCCGATGACACTGAACTCCGTACCGGGCTGATCCGGCGGCGTACGGATGATCACCCACAGCGGGGGCCCTTCGCGGGCGATGTGGAGCGTGACGGTCCCGTCCGGCGCCGTGACGTCCCCAACGATCTCCCATCCGAGAGCGTCGAAACGCGACCGATACCAGCGCGCGACGGAATCGACCGGGAATGGAGAGAGGAAGACCGACTCGGAGGTCTCCCGGCTGCCACGGATCTCTTGCAGGCGCGCCGGCATGAACACAGGAGCCCTCTGAAGAACATCGGTCGCAGGCAATTCGCGCGGCGGGGGGGGTGGCGCCTCACCGCACCCGAGACTGGCGCCGGCGAGCACCACCGCAAGAGTCGCTACACGGAAGCGGATCATAGCGCGAGAAGCGTAGTCGAGCCCGGGCGCTGTGGCAAGCGCTCGCTGGTCCGCCGTCCTGGCGCTGGTATATTCCAACGGCGCGCGGGCCGGCCGGGGTGCTGGTCCCGAACCGTTGGAACGTGAGGGATATCATGGCCGGCCACAGCAAGTGGAAGCAGATCAAGCACAAGAAGGCAGCCGCCGACGCGAAGCGCGGCGCGAAGTTCACCAAGCTCATCAAGGAGATCACGATCGCCGCACGGCAGGGTGGGGGTGACCCGGCAGGGAACGCCCGCCTCAGAACCGCGATCGCGAATGCCAAGGCCGAGAACATGCCGGCCGACAATATCGAGCGCGCCATCAAGAAGGGGACTGGAGAGCTCGAGGGGGTCACGTACGAGGAGGCGACGTACGAGGGGTACGGACCGGGGGGGGCCGCCATTCTGGTTCAGGTGACCAGCGACAATCTCAATCGCACGGTTGCGTCGGTCCGCCACATTTTCTCGAAGAACGGTGGCAGTCTCGGCGAACCGAACTCCGTTGCCTGGTTGTTCGAGAAACGCGGTCAAATCTACGTCGACGCCGCGCGATATCCGGAGGAGGTCGCGATGGAGGCGGCGCTGGACGCAGGAGCGGCCGACCTGACGACCGAGGGCGACGAGCACGTGATCACCACGGACCCCTCTGACCTCGATGCCGTGCGGGATGCCCTCGGCGCCAAGGGGATCGCCGCCGACAACGCCGAGATCGCCATGATACCCAAGACCACCGTGACCGTCGAGGGGAGAGCCGCTGAGCAGCTGCTCAAGCTGATGGACGCGCTCGAAGACGATGACGATGTGTCGAAGGTGTTCAGCAACTTCGACATCGACGCGGATACGCTGGTGGCGGTCGAAGGGTGACCACTCGGGTGCTGGGCATCGATCCCGGCACCGCTGTGACGGGTTACGGCGTCGTCGAGATGGCGTCGGACCGCGACACGCGACTGGTCGAGTGCGGCGTGATCAGGACTGTCGTGCGCGAGCCGCTCGGGCAACGACTGGCGACACTCCATGCGGGCGTCGCCGAGCTCATCGTCCGACACCAGCCGGCGGCACTGGCGCTCGAAGGCGTGTTCTAGGGCCGTTAAGGGGCAGGTCGGCTTCATGGTCCAGAAGCTCCTGCGGCTCGCCGCCCCACCCGAGCCCGACGATGCAGCGGACGGCGTCGCGCTGGCACTCACCTACTTACTGACCGGCAGCAGGGTGACATGATCGCGGGGATCACTGGAGCGCTCCGGTCCAGGACGGGCGACCGCGTCGTGATCGCCACCGACGGTGGGGTCTGGTACGAGATCGCGGTACCAATCGGCGTGCTGGAGACGCTGCCGGCCCTCGGCGCTTCCGTGTCGCTTCGCACGGTGCTCGTGGTACGCGACGATGGATGGGCGCTGTACGGCTTCGATGAGGACCACGAGCGGGAGGTCTTCCAGCGACTGCTGGGGGCAACGGGCGTCGGACCGCGCCTTGCTCTCGCCCTCGTCTCCGCACTCGGGGGCGGCCGGGTCGTTCGAGCGGTGCGAGACGGCGACCTCGGGGTGCTGTGTACGGTGCCAGGTGTGGGCAAGAAGACGGCAGAGCGCATCGTGCTCGAGTTGAAGGACCGCCTGCGGGACATCGCCGTGCCGGGAGGCGGGGTGACGGGCATAAGCGCCCCGGGCGAGCAGGCGATCCAAGCGCTGGTGAATCTGGGGTATCCTGCGGCGGAGGCCGAGCGCGCGGTTCGCACTGTCGTAGCAGAGGGGGGAGCGGGTGAGGCGGTTGACCTCATCCGCGGCGCGCTACAACTCTTAACGAAAGCCAGATGACGGCAACCATGAGGACCGCTGAGTGGAACTGCACGAAGTGCGGCGCGACCAACCGACGGCTGGTCGGCAATGACGAGACCGAAGCGCAGGACCGGTGCGTGACCTGCCACGCCAAGCACGTCCTGCGCCAGGGGCCACGCCCCGTCCGATGGGAGGCGACGGCCAAGAAGTGACGCGGGCCGAGATCACCACACCCGAGGCCCTCCCGGACGAGTCGCCGAACGACATCTCTCTGCGACCTGCACGGCTCGCGGAGTTCGTCGGTCAGCTGACTGTCCGCGAGAATCTGCAGATTGCCATCGATGCCGCCCGGCAGCGTGGTGAACCGCTCGATCACACCCTGTTCTTCGGCCCGCCAGGACTCGGGAAGACAACCCTCGCGACGCTCATCGCCCGCGAGATGGGTGTCGGCATCCGCACCAGCAGCGGACCGGTGCTCGAGCGGGCTGGCGACTTGGTCGGGTTGTTGACGACCCTCCGGCGCGGGGACGTGCTGTTCGTGGACGAGATCCATCGAATGCGGCCCGCCCTCGAAGAGTTCCTCTATCCCGCGATGGAGGACTTCCGTGTCGACGTGCGGATCGCCGAGGGCCCCAACGCCCAGACGATCCCCATGGGGATCGAGCCGTTCACGCTGGTGGGCGCCTCGACGCGGTTCGGGATGCTCACGCCGCCCATGCGCGCCCGCTTCGGCCTGATCGAGCGGCTTGGCTACTATCCCATCGAGGACCTGGAACGCATCGTCGTCCGATCTGCCGGCGTGCTGTCAGTCGCTATCGACGAGGGTGGCACCCATGAGATCGCCAAGCGCAGCCGTGGCACCCCACGCGTGGCGAATCGTCTGCTCAGGCGCGTGCGTGACTATGCCCAGGTCCGGGCGGACGGCGCGATCACCAGTGACGTCGCTCAGGCGGCGCTCGAGCGGCTCAACGTCGACGAGTACGGGCTCGACGACATGGACGGCCGGATTCTACGGATCATTATCGAGAAGTTCGACGGCGGGCCGGTGGGCCTGAACACGATCGCCGTTGCCGTCGGCGAGGATGCCGGAACGATCGAGGAGGTCTACGAGCCGTTCCTGATCCAGCAGGGATTCCTGCACCGCACGCCGCGGGGTCGGTTGGCGAGCCCTGCTGCCTACCGGCATTTCGGGTTCGCACCGCCCCGCCGCGCGGCGGGTGAGCAGCCAACCATCTTCGAAGACGTCGGTGACTGACCCCACCCGGGTCGACGATTTC